>NZ_CP113783.1:300000-415000 GCF_029542205.1 Pseudoxanthomonas sp. SE1
ACCAGCAGCGGTCGCTCGACCTGTTCCGCGCCCATGGCAACGACGAGTACATGAAGTACGCGCAGCTGCACTACGACCTGATCGCACGGTTCGGCCGTTTCCCGCACCGCAACGAGGCGATGGGGCGCACATCGACGCAGGAAGAGCGTGACTACCTGGCGACGGGTGGGTTCGCCGGGTGACGTAGGGTGGGCCCCGGCCCACCGTCGCGACGCAGCGTGACAGCATGACCCTGCCAAGGTTTTGACCTTCCGTGGTGGTGGGCCGGGGCCCACCCTACAGGGTCGCTCCCCTACATTTCCCACGAAAAAGGCGGGCCGAAGCCCGCCTTTTCTGTGTCTGCGAAGACGCCGCTCAGTACTTGCTGAGCGTGCCGTCCACGTCGTCGGCCCACGCGTTGATGCCGCCGGTGATGTTGCTGACGTTGGCGAAGCCGAGGGCACGGAATTCTTCAGCAGCCTGCTGGCTGCGGCCACCGCTGCGGCACAGGAACGCGATGGCCGTGTCCTTCGGCAACGCTTCCAGCTCGGCGCGGCCGTTGCCGTCGAAAGTCTTGAACGGCAGCTTCACCGAGGCGATGGCGCGTTCGTCGGCCGGGCGGACATCGACCAGCAGCACTTCGCTGGCGCGGACCTTCGCATCGGCGTCCATCGGCGACAGTGCCTGCACCGGCTTGGGCGCGTTGGGGTTGTCGATGGCCAGGCCCTTGCCGCGGATGTCGTCCACCCAGTCGATGGTGATGCCGTCGGCGCGGCGCGCGCTGGCCAGGTCGAATTGAACGCGCACGCCGTTGGATTCGCTGGCGATGGCGTTGGCGTCGAACTGCGCCAGCTGGAAGTTCGGCTGGAATTGCGCATTGATCGACAGCGCCAGCGCGGCGCCCGGGCCGGCGTCGGCCACCGCGTTCTGCAGCATCTCGGCGGCGGCCGCGGTGATGGTGATCGCCGGAGGCGTGCGGTCGGGGGCCTGCAGGCCCAGCACGGTGGCCAATTCGCCGGAGTTGGTCATCTGCTCGATGATGTCGCTGCCGCCGACCAGTTCGCCGTCGATGTACAGCTGCGGGATGGTCGGCCAGTCGCCGTAGACCTTGATGCCTTCGCGGATCTCCTGGTCGGCCAGCACGTTGACGTGGGCATAGTCCACGCCCAGCGCCGACAGCGCGCCCACCGCCTTGGCCGAGAAGCCGCACTGCGGCATGGTCGGCTGGCCCTTCATGAACAGCACCACGCGGTTGGACTGCAGGAGGGATTCGATGCGCGAGCGCAGGGCGGGATCAAGGGACATGGACAGGCACCGGTAAGCGTGAAGGACGAGCGGAAGGGGATTTTACGCCCCGTGGCATCATGGGGCATGACCACGCCGGGAACACTGCATCGTCCGCCACGCCGTCCCGGCCTGATATTGGGCCTGCTGGCGCTGTCGCAAGTGGGCGTGGCCTGGCTGTGGTGGCGCTTCGGCTGGACCGCCGGCCTGCCCGCGATGCTGGCGACGCACCTGCTGGTGGTCTGGGCCACCCTTTACCCGCGTGCCACCCTCTTCTGCCCCGCGCTGTCGCGACTGCCCACACATGCGCGCGTGGTGTGGCTGACCATCGATGACGGTCCCTCCATCGACACCCCCGCTCTGCTGGACTTGCTGGACAGGCACGGCGCGAAGGCGACCTTCTTCGTGGTGGGTGAGCGCGCGTTGGCGCAGCCGGCGATGGTGCAGGCCATCCGCGACCGTGGCCACGGGATCGGCAACCACAGTGCCACGCATCCGGACACACGGTTCTGGCGGCTGGGGCCGGGCGCGCTGGAGTATGAGATCGGCCAGAACCAGTCCATCCTGACTGCGATCACCGGCGACACGCCGCGCTGGTACCGCAGCGTGGTGGGCATGACCAACCCCTTCGTCGGCCTGTCGCTGAAGCGCCACGGCCTGGCGAGGGTGGCGTGGAGTGCACGGGGTTTCGATGGCGTCGATTGCCAGCTGGAGCAGGTGCTGGCGCGCATCACCCGCGACATCCAACCCGGCGCCATCGTGTTGCTGCACGAAGGCGCGGCGCACGGCCACAACGTGGCGATCCTGGCGCGGCTGCTGGCATGGCTGGATGCGGAGGGCTATCGCGCTGTGTTGCCGGAATCGGATGCGCGGCCGCTGGTAGCCGCCGCCGCGTAGCGTGCGCTGTGCGCACGACGCATGGATCTGTCGCCACGCGTCGTGGGCATGGCGAACGCTACGCTGGCGACCGCGCAGCCGGTGGGTCTGAATCCTTCTCCCTCCGGGAGAAGGTGACGCCCAGCGTCGGATGAGGGTCGGCGATGCAGGAAACTGCCCGATGCTCCGACCCTCACCCCAACCCCTCTCCCGGCGGGAGAGGGGCTCTGATCGAGACCGCTTGAATCCTTCTCCCTCCGGGAGAAGGTGGCGCGCAGCGCCGGATGAGGGTGTGCGGGCCGCCGAACCATCGCCACTCCGCCGACCCTCACCCCAACCCCTCTCCCGGTGGGAGAGGGGCTCAGGCCAGCAGGTGATGCGCGACGGGAAATGCCAGCCGCGTCCATTCGGTGTACATCGCGGCCGAAGGATGCAGGCCGTCCTCGGCGACCATCGCCGCTTCGCTGCCGCGCGCGCGGCTGATGGCCGTGATGTCGACGAACGCGACACCGCGCTGCGCGCAGGCCTCGCGCGCGGCGAGGTTGTAAGCATCCAGCTCGCGCGCGATCTGCGCGACATCGCGGCCGGATTGTGCGGCGAACGGGGTGACGCCCCAGTCGGGGATGGACAGCACCAGCACGCGGTCGGGGCGGTTGCGGGCGAAGCCGATGGCGCGCCACAGCAGCGCAGCGAACTGCGTGCGGTACTCCTCAACGTCCCGCCCGCGGTACTGGTTGTTGACGCCGATCAGCAGGCTGACGAAGTCGTGCTCGCCCAGCGGCTCGGCCGCGGTGATCGCGGCGTCCAGTTCGTCGGTGGTCCAGCCGGTGGTGGCGATGATGCGCGGATCGCCGAGCAGTACGCCTTCCATGCGCAGCAGGCGCGCCAGCTGCATCGGCCAGCGGCCGGCTTCGTCCACCGCTTCGCCGATGGTGTAGGAGTCGCCAAGCGCGAGGTAGCGCAGCTCGGTGGTGAGGGCGGTGGTGTGGGGGGCGGAGATCGTCGTCATGGGCGCATGATGCGCTCATCCGGCCTGTTGTAGGAGCGACGTGAGTCGCGACCGTGAGCTCGGGCCGCCAGCGCAACATCGATCATCCGGAGCGAGAAACCGCGGTTCTCGCCCGAGCAGGTATCAACGGTTGCGGCGTGGCGTGCGGTCGCGACTCACGTCGCTCCTACATTCGGGCAACAGCGGCGCGGGGGCTTACGCCGCCGCCGGCCGCGACTTGCCCTTGATCGGCACCACTTTGGTGGCGGCTTCGGCGCGGCGCGACAGGGCGCGGTCGATGCGGGCGAAGACTTCGCGCATCGTGGCCGCTTCCGGTAGCAGGGTGACGCGGAAGTGGTGGCGGTAGGGGACGTTGAAGCTCGAGCCCGGCACGACCAGCACGCCTTCGGTTTCCATCAGTTCCAGCGCGAACGCGTGGTCGTCGAAGCCCTTGGCGGCATCGCCGACCACCGCCGGGAACGCGTACAGCGCACCGGCCGGATTCACCAGGTCCAGGTGCGGGCTGGCTTCGCAGGCCTCGATCACCGCGCGGCGGGTTTCGTACAGGCGGCCACCCGGCGCGCACAGTTCGCTGATGGTGTCCGGGCCATTGACGGCCGCGTCGATGGCGTACTGGCCCGGCACGTTGGCGCACAGGCGCAGCGCGCTCAGCAGGTCCATCGCGTGCAGGAAGTCGCGCACCACGTCGCCGTGGCCGGACACCACGCCCCAGCCCACGCGCCAGCCGCAGGCGCGGTGCACCTTGCTCAGGCCGCTGAAGGTGATGCACGGCACGTCGCCGGCCAGCGGCGCGACGGGCACGAACGTGGCGCCGTCGTACAGCACCTGGTCGTAGATCTCGTCGACCATCAGCAGCAGGCGGTGCTTGGCTGCGATGGCGACGATGCGCTCCAGCAGCTCGCGCGGGTACGTCGCGCCGGTGGGATTGTTCGGGTTGATCAGCACGATGGCGCGGGTGCGCGAACTGATCAGTTGCTCGATCTCGTTAGGATCGGGCTGGAAGTCGTTCTCCGGATCGCAGCGGTAGTACACCGGGCGCCCGTCGTTGAGGATGGTGGCGGCCGACCACAGCGGATAGTCGGGCGAGGGTACCAGCACTTCGTCGCCAGGGTTGAGCAGGGCGCGCAGCGAGAGGTCGATCAGTTCCGACACACCGTTGCCGATGAACACGCGGTCCGGGTGCGCATCGGGCGTGCCGCGCTTGGCGTAGGCGGCAGAGATGGCCTCGCGCGCCGAGGGCAGGCCCTGCTGGTGCGTGTAAGGATCGGTGCGGCCCATGTCGTCGGCAATCGCGCGCTGCAGGTGTTCCGGCGCACGGAAACCGAATGCGCCCGGGTTGCCGATGTTGAGCTTGATCAGCTTCTGCCCCTGCGCTTCCAGCTCCCGGGCTCGCCGTGCCAGTTCGCCCCGGATCTCGTAGCGGACTTCGGACAGGCGTTCGCGCGTGGCGAGCGGTTTGACGGGAGGGGTGGACATGGCGGCGGCCGCGAAAGGGCGAAAGCGGGAAGGAAGGGCAGCTTAACGGATATTTAGCCTGCCCGGCCCCGCCGGCTTCAGCCCCCGTCTAGAATGCGCGCCATGCCCGAAACCCCCGCCCCCAGCGTGTCCGACGTCACCCTTCTGCGCGCCATCGGCTGGCCGTACACGGGGGAACCGACCGATGAGGCATGGCGGGACGCCCTGGCCGCGCATCCGCAGGCCACCCCGGCGCGGGTGATCGAACAGCACCGCTCCGGTTACGTGGTCGCCGATGCGCGCGGCGTGGGCGTGAAGGCCGAATCGCTGCCTGAATGGCAGCGCCCGCGGTTTCCCGCGCATGAGCGCCCCGCCGTCGGCGACTGGGTGCTGCTGGAAGACGCGGCGTCGAAGCGCCCGCGCATTGTCGCCCTGCTGCCGCGCCACACCGGCATCAAGCGCGGTGCGGCCGGCGAGCATTACCACCAGCAGGTGATCGCGGCGAACATCGACACGGTGTTCATCGTCTGCGGCCTGGATGCCGACTTCAATCCGCGCCGCATCGAACGTTACCTGCTGCTGGTCGGCGGCGGTGGCGCGCAGCCGGTGGTGGTGCTGACCAAGGCCGACCGCACCGAGTACGCCGACGACGCGGTCGAGGTGCTGGCCGACCTCACCGCGCAGGGCGTGCCGGTGTTCACCGTCAATGCGAAGGATCCCGCCAGCGTGGCGCAGTTGGCGCCGTGGCTGGATCCGGGTCACACCGTGGTACTGGTCGGCTCGTCGGGCGCGGGCAAGTCCACGCTGACCAACACGCTGCTCGGCGACGAGCGGATGAAGACCGGCGAAGTGCGCGAAAACGATTCGCGCGGACGCCACACCACCACCTTCCGCGCCCTCATCCCGCTGCCGGCGGGTGCGTGCCTGATCGACACGCCCGGCATGCGCGAGCTGAAGCCGACCGGCGAGGAAGACCTGGCCGATGGCGGCTTCGCCGACATCGAGGCGCTGGCGGCGCAGTGCAAATTCCGCGACTGCTCGCACGACCGCGAACCGGGCTGCGCCGTGCGCGCGGCAATCGAACGCGAAGAACTGGACGAAGGCCGCTTCCTGAACTACCTCAAGCTGCGTGACGAAGTGGCAGCGGCGGCCGACAAGCTCGCCAGCCGCCTGGCCGACAAGGCCAATGCCCGCGTGCAGGGCAAGGCGTTGAACAAGCGGCTTACGGACAAGTACGGTAAGCGCTGAGGCTTCCTGTAGGAGGGGCTTCAGCCCCGATGCTTCTGCATCGCCATGCTGATGCGAATTGTGATGTTTCTGGTCGGGCCTGAAGGCCCTCCTGCATCAATCCCACAGATTGATGAAGCCGGTGATGATCAGTGCGTTGGTGAAGTCGATGAAGAACGCGCCCACCAGCGGCGCCACCAGGAACGCGCGCGGCGCCATGCCATAGCGTTCGACCAGCGTGCGCATCACCGCCATCGCATTGGCGGTGGTACCCAGCATGAAGCCGATGAAACCGCCGCCCATCACCGCGGCGTCGTAGTCGCGGCCCATCACGCGGAACACCACGCCGCAGAACAACGCCACCAGCGCCACCTGCAGCGCCAGGTTGACCAGCAGCGGCGCAGCCAGCCCGGCCAGTTCCCAGAGTTTGAGGTTCATCAGCGCCACGGCCAGGAACAGCGACAGGCACACGTTGCCGACCAGATCGGTCGTCGCCACCGGCAGGCCGATCCAGTGGGTGCGATCGTCGATGTAGCGGATCATGGCGCCGACCATCATCGCGCCGACGGTGGCCGGCAGGGTCATGCCGATGGCCTCCAGCCCGTTGCTGACGCCGGCGCCCAGCCACATCGCCACCAGGATCACCACGATGCTCTTCAGGGCGGCGTGCTCGCGCGTGGCGAAGTCGGGCGTATCGCGTGCACCGGCGGGTTCCGCCGCCGATTCGTCCGGCGCGCCCAGGCGCACGCCGCCGTAGAGCTTGTGGCGGCGGATCAGCACGGTGGCCACCGGGCCACCGATCAGGCCACCGCACAGGATGCCCGCCATCGCCGCGGCGACCGCGATGGATTCCGCCCCGGCCACGCCGGCCTGTTCGAACAGCGGCGCGAACGCGAGCCCGGTCGCCGGACCGCCGGTCAGTGTCGTGGAGCCCGCCAGCACGCCGAACAACGGATGCAGGCCGAAGCCCATCGCCACGGCCACGCCCAACAGGTTTTGCACGATGGCGAACCCGGTGGCGAGCAGCAGGAATACCACCACCTGCCGGCCGCTGATCTTCAGCAGCGCCACGCTGGCATTGACGCCGATGGTGGTGAAGAACGCGATCATCAGCGGCGTCTGCAGGCTGGTATCCAGCGTGAACAGCGTGATGTCGTGCTTGCGTGCCAACAGCACCGCCAACGCGACGACCAGGCCGCCGATCACCGGTGGGGGCAGGTTGTAGCGGGAGAACAACGGGACGACGCGACAGAGCGCATACCCGAGGAAAAGGGCCAGGCCGGCGAAGGCCAGTGTCTGTACCGCATCGAGCTCCAGCATGCTGCCCCCGCAACCGATGGAAGAGGGTCGAGCATAGTCGAGGCGCGGGCGCTTGTGCCGGCTGCCGCGTGCACTGGGCTAAAGTGTGACGCAAGGAGGACGCATGCCGGCCGACATCGCCCATCACGCCGCGCTCGACGCACGCCTGGTCAGGGCCGTGCGCGGCATCAAGCTGCTCAGCCTGGCCAGCTGGCCGGCCGATGTGCAGGCGCCGTTCCTGGACGGCATGGCGCGCGGACAGCCGCAGCTGCCGGTGATCGCCTATCCGCGGCTGGATTTCAGCGAGGCGCGCCGCGAACTCGCGGATGTCGCGGCGGCCGCCGACGATGCGCATCCGTTCGGTCGCTACCTGCGCGAATCCGTGCACAGCTGGGACATCGCGGCGCAGTTGCTGGAGTCGCTGGGCACGCCGGCGGTGACCACGCATTCGGTCGCGCTGTTTGGCACGCCTTCGGCCTGCCTGCCCGGCGACGGCCCCACCACGCGCGACGCCGCCGGCCACTTCATCGCGATCGCCAATGAACTGGACCACGAACTGCTCGCGCCGGAGGAACAGATCCCGGTGTCGGCGACGGCATTGCAGCTGCAGTTGCAGGCAGACCTGGACGACTTCTTCGATGGCCGCGTCATCACCGTGGAGCTGGACCGCAACCTGATCGCGAAGGCTGCGGCAGGCGCCACCCGCATCCGCCTGCGCCACGGCGCGGCCTTCAGCGACTACGACCGCCGCCAGCTGCTGCAGCACGAGGCGCTGGTGCATTCGCTGACCGCGTTGAACGGCCGCGAGCAGACGGTGCTGCCCAGCCTGGCGCTGGCGTCGCCGCGCGTCACCGCCACGCAGGAAGGGCTGGCGACGTTCGCCGAGCAGATCACCGGCAGCATCGACATCGAGCGGATGAAGCGGATCAGCCTGCGCATCGAAGCGGTGGCGATGGCGCTGGCCGGCGCGGACTTCATCGAGGTGTTCCGCTACTTCACCGACGCGGGCCAGAACCCGGCGGAAAGTTTTTCATCCGCACAGCGCGTGTTCCGTGGCGTGCCGACATCCGGCGGTGCGGCCTTCACCAAGGACACCGTGTACCTACGCGGTCTGATCGGCGTGCACACGTTCTTCCGCCGCTCGCTGCAGCAGGACCGGCTGCGGCTGTGCCGGCGGCTGTTCGCCGGCAAGATGACGCTGGAGGACGTGACGATGTTCGAGCCGATGTTCGATGCCGGCGTGCTGGTGCCGCCGCGCTGGCTGCCGAGCTGGGTCAGCCGCGCCAACGGCCTGGCCGGCATGCTGGCGTTCTCGCTGTTCGCCAACCGCATCCGCCTGGACCGGTTGTCGGACGACACCTAGCCACAAAGTGCTAACCGCGCCGTCGCCCGCCGATGGCACACTGGCGGCATGAGTGCGCCCGCCATCCTTGTCGCCGACGACCATCCGCTGTTCCGCAATGCGGTGATCCATGCGCTGCGTGAAGCGCTGCCCGGCGCCATGGTGTCCGAGGCCGCCAGCGCGGCCAGCCTGGGCCAGGCGCTGGACGCACGGCCGGACACCGACTTGGTGCTGCTGGACCTGAGCATGCCGGGCGCGCACGGCTTCTCGGCGCTGCTGCATGTGCGCGGCGAGCATCCCGAGGTGCCGGTGGTGGTGATCTCGTCGAACGAGCACCCGCGCGTGATCCGCCGCGCGCAGCAGTTCGGCGCGGCCGGCTTCATTCCCAAGTCGTCGCCGGCCGAGACCATCGGCGAGGCGGTGATCGCCGTGCTGGACGGGGGCGCCTGGTTTCCGCCGCTGACGGTGGAGCGCTCGGAACAGGATGCGGCGTTGGCCGCCCGGCTGGCGCAGATCACCCCGCAGCAGTTCCGCGTGCTGCTGTGCCTGGCCGATGGCCTGCTCAACAAGCAGATCGCGCACGAACTGAGCCTGGCGGAAAACACGGTGAAGGTGCACGTCACCGCGATCCTCAAAAAACTGGAATGCCACAGCCGCACGCAGGCGGCGGTGCTGGTGAAATCGCTGGAACCGGAAGGGCCGCCGGTCGAGTGAACCGGCTCAGCGAGCCCGGCGCACGTGCAGTTGGGTCATCAGTGCGCGCAGCGCCGCGGGTTTCACCGGTTTGGCGAGGAAGCCCCAGCCGCGCTCCAGCGCCAGCGCGCGCAGTGCCTCGTCGCGCTCGGCGGTCACCAGGATCACCGGCGGCGCGTGGCCCCAGCGTTCGCACAAGCGCGCGTACAGCGTCGGCCCGTCGGTGTCGCCCAGTCGCACGTCGAGCAGCAGAAGGTCAGGTGCCTGGTCCCGCACGGCCGCTGCCACCGCGTCGTCGGGACCGGACGCAAGGTCCACGTCGCACTCCCAGCGCAGCAGCAGGGCGCGCGTGGCTTCGCAGACGCGCGGATCGTCGTCCACGCACCACACGCGGCGACCGCGTAACGGCGAGCCATCGTCGATGTCGTCGAGTACTGGCGACGCTTGCGTTGTCGCGGCATTGGCGACGCCGCGCGGCACCTCCACCCAGAACACGCTGCCATGGCCCAAACGCGAGCGCAGGCCGATGCGGTGGCCGAGCACGCGGCCGATGCGTTCCACGATGGCCAGCCCGAGGCCGGCGCCGCGATCGTTCACCACGCCGTCGTTGAGGCGGCGGAATTCCTCGAAGATCTCCGACTGCAGGCTTTCCGGGATGCCGGGTCCCTGGTCGTGCACTTCGATGCGGACCTGCCCGCCGCGCCGGCGGACGCCCAGCAGCACGCGGCCGCGCGGCGTGTAGCGGATCGCATTGGACAGGAAGTTCTGCAGGATGCGGCGCAGCAGGGCTTCGTCGCTGCGCACGATGGCGCCGGTCGGCACGCATGCCAGCGACAGGCCGCGCTCCTCCGCGAGCATGCCGAACTCGCGCGCCAGCGTTTCCAGCAGCGGCGCCAGGGCGAAATCGCGCACGCGCGTCGGCAGCGTGCCCGACTCCAGCCGGGCGATGTCCAGCAGGCTGTTGAGGATGGCGTCCTGCGCGGTCAGGGCGTTGTCCACGTGGTCGGCGATCCTCCTGGCCTCGTCGTCGTGCAGGCGTCCGCGCAGCGCCGACACGAACATGCGCGCGGCGTTCAGCGGTTGCAGCAGGTCGTGCACGGCCGAGGCGACGAAGCGGGTCTTGTAGCGGTTGGCGTTCTCCGCCGCCTGCGTGGCGGCGGCGAGCGCGCGGGTGCGTTCCTCGACGCGGCGTTCCAGCGCATCGGCCAGTGAGCGCAGTTCGCGCGCGGCGTTCTTGTAGCTGGTGATGTCGGCGTAGCTGGTGACGAAGCCGCCATCCGGCAACGGGTTGCCGCGGATCTCCAGCACCACGCCGTCGTCCTTCTCGCTCTCGCGCATGTGCGGCTTGCCGCTGCGAAGATGGTCCAGGCGCCGCTGGATCGCGTCCTCCACCGGGCCCGGCCCCAGCAGGCCGCGGCGTGCGTTGTAGCGGAACACGTCCTCGATCGGGCGGCCGACGTGGATCAGGTCGGGCGGGAAGCGGAACAGGTCCATGTAGCGCGAATTCCATGCCACCAGCCGCAGGTCGGCATCGATGATCACCACGCCCTGCGGCAGGTGTTCCAGGCTGCGGCTGAGGCCGGCATCGGCCTGGCGCGCGGCTTCGACGATGCCGTCCTGCGCGGTGCGCAGCTCCTGCGCGTGCTGCTGCAGCACGGCTTCGAGTTCCTCGCGGCTGCGTTGCTGCAGCAGCGCGGTGCGTCGTCGCTGCTGCATGAACAGCGCCAGGAACGCTAGCGCCAGCCAGCCTCCGCCGGCCGCGAGTGCGGCGGTGCGGCCTGCGGCGGTGATCGCCGAGGCGTCGTGCAGCAGATGCAGCTGCCACCCCTCCCCCGGCAACGACATCGACTGCCACAGCACGGTGCCGGCCAGCGCGGGGTCGGTGAACTGCACGCGCCGCGCGCCATCGTCGGGGGTGGACAGGTCCTGCGATTGCAGGGGCGTGAGCCGTTGCCGCGCGTACTGGCGGGTGGCGGCCAGTTCACGGCGGTCGGCATCGCTGAGCGCGGTCAGCGTGCGATAGCGCCATCCGTCGCGGCTGGCGAGGAAGATCACGCCGTGCGCGTCGCTGACCAGCACGATGTCCGGCGTCTGCAACCACTCCTGCTCCAGCGCATCCAGTTCGATCTTGATCACCACCAGGCCGGCGACGTCGCCGGCCGGGCCGTCGATCGCCTGCGACAGGAAGTAACCCGGCTCGCCGGTGGTCAGGCCGATGCCGTAGAACTGGCCCCGCCCGTTGCGCAGCGCCTGTTTCACGTAGGGCCGGAAACTGTAGTCCTCGCCCACGTTGCTGGTGGGCTCGCGCCAGTTGCTGGCCGCCAGCGCGATGCCGCGACGGTCGATCAGCGTGAGCGTGGACGAACGGGTGACGCTGTTGGCGTCTTCCAGGCGCTGGTTCAACGCGTTGCGACGGGCATCGTCCACCGGCCCGGCGAGTGCGTCGCGGAGATCCGGGTCCTGCGCCAGCACCTGCGGCAGCGTGCGGTAGCGGTCGATGCGCTGCTGCAGCGCCTGCGCATGCAGGTCGAGCTGGCGGTCGAGCTGTGCGGTCTCCGCCCGCTGCGCGCGGGTGCCCGCCCAGTGGTAGGCCAGCGCCATCACCAGCAACGCACCGCCCAGGATCGACAGCAGTACCAGCAGGATCCGGCGGTGGCGGCGGGCGCGCAGCATGGGGCAAGTCTACGGGCGGCGCCGCCGCCGGAGTGTGGGCTAGTACCAATAGGTTATCGGTGCGGCGGCGATGCGGGGGTACAACATGCCGGCCACCGATCCGGGTGGCGTCGCCATCCGTTCGGAGTTGACCCATGCACCTGGCCGATACGCCCTACACGCCGCCGCCGCGCCAGCCGCTGTACAGGCAGCTGTACTTCCAGGTGATCGTGGCCATCGTGCTGGGCGCGCTGCTGGGGCACTTCGAGCCCGCGTTCGCCGAATCGATGAAGCCGCTGGGCGATGCCTTCATCAAGCTGGTGAAGATGATCATCGCGCCGGTGATCTTCCTGACCATCGTCACCGGCATCGCCGGCATGACCCATCTGCGCACGGTGGGCCGCGTGTTCGCCAAGGCGATGGCGTACTTCCTGTTCTTCTCCACGCTCGCGCTGGTGATCGGCATGATCGTGGCGCACGTGGTGCAGCCCGGCGCCGGCATGAACATCAATCCGGCCGACCTGGACCAGTCCGCGGTGCAGAACTACGTGCAGAAATCGCACGAGCTGTCGCTGGTCGGCTTCCTGATGGACATCATCCCGAAGACGCTGGTCAGCCCGCTGGTGGGCGACAACATCCTGCAGGTGCTGTTCGTGGCGGTACTGTTCGGCCTGTCGCTGGCGCTGGTGGGCGAGAAGGGCCGGCCGGTGCTGAACCTGCTGGAAGCGCTGACCGCGCCGGTGTTCCGGCTGGTGCACATCCTGATGCGTGCGGCGCCGATCGGTGCGTTCGGCGCCATCGCCTTCACCATCGGCAAATACGGCGTGGGCATGCTGGTCAACCTGGCGTGGCTGGTGGGCTCGTTCTATCTGACTTCGCTGCTGTTCGTGATCGTCATCCTCGGCCTGGTGTCGTGGTGGTGCGGGTTCTCGATCTTCCGCCTGATCCGCTACCTCAAGGCCGAACTGCTGCTGGTGCTGGGCACGTCCTCGTCCGAATCCGCGCTGCCCTCGCTGATGGAGAAGATGGAGCGCGCCGGTGCGTCCAAATCGGTGGTCGGGCTGGTCGTGCCGACGGGTTACTCGTTCAACCTCGACGGCACCAACATCTACATGACGCTGGCTGCGTTGTTCATCGCGCAGGCCACCAACACCGAACTGAGCCTGGGCCACCAGATCATGCTGCTGCTGGTGGCGATGCTGAGCTCGAAGGGCGCCGCGGGCGTGACCGGCGCCGGCTTCATCACGCTGGCGGCCACGCTCGCCGTGGTGCCCGAAGTACCCGTCGCCGGCATGGCGCTGATCCTCGGCATCGACCGCTTCATGAGCGAGTGCCGCTCGCTGACCAATTTCACCGGTAACGCGGTGGCCACGCTGGTGGTCGCGCGCTGGGAGAACGCGCTCGACCGCGACGCGCTGGCGCGCGCACTGGGCGGTCCGTCCGCACCGATCGCCGCCGCGCCGGATCCGGCCGCAGGCCCGGGCGACCCGACACGACTCACGGCCGACTGACACCGGCCACACCACGTCTTCAGAGGAGGGACTGAACGATGCACAACTTCAACCGACGCGCCGCCCCGTTGCGGAGCAGCCTGACCCTGGCCCTGTTGGCGGTGATCCACGCCGCCGCGGCGCAGGACACCACGCCCCCGGCCGAGCCCGTACCGCAGTCGGCGTCCACGGAAGAGACGACCAACCTCGACACGGTGGTCGTGGTCGGCTCGCACATCCAGGGCGCGTCCACCACCGATGCGCTGCCGGTGATGGTGGTCGGCGCGGAGCAGATCGATGCCGCCGGTGCGATCTCCGGCGACGAACTGATGCGCACCATCCCGCAGATGGGCGACGTGCTGTTCGATTCGTCCAACAATCCGCAGACCAGCAATGCGGCGCGCGGTGACGTCAATTCGGTCAATCTGCGTTCGCTGGGCGTCGGCAACACCCTGGTGCTGCTCAACGGCCGCCGGCTGGTGCAGCACCCGACCAGCCAGGGCACGTCGGACACGGGCACCGTGCCCGTACAGAGTTTCAACTCGAACGCGCTGCCGGTATCGGGCCTGGACCGCATGGAGATCCTGCTGGACGGTGCGGCCGCGATCTACGGCGCCGATGCCGTGGCCGGCGTGGTGAACACCGTGCTGCAGACCGACTTCGACGGGGTCAGTGGCAGCACGCGCTACGGCAGCGCCGAAGGCACCGGCATGCACGAGTTCGAGGTCAACCTGTTCGCGGGCCACAACTACGATCGCGGCAACGTGTCGGCGTTCCTCAACTACACCGACCGCTCGGAACTGATGGCGGCCGACCAGGACTTCACCGAGACGGACGATCTGCGCGGACTGTTCGCGGACTATCCGGATTTCGCCGGCCTGTCCTCGCTCGACGGCCGCTCCTCGCACACGCCATGGGCGCGCCTGAGCGTCGGCCCGCGCGCGGTGATCCGCTCCAACGGGACGGCGGTGACCAACAGTTCCGGCGCCTTCCGCATCCAGCCGTCGGACTTCGGCTGCGGCGTCAGCCTCGGCAACGACCTGTGCCTGTCCAGCGGCAACCACAACTTCAACACCACCAATCGGGAGATGCGCTACGACACGCGCCATGGCACCACGGTGCGGCCGTCGGTGGAGCGCATCAACCTGTTCCTCACCGGTCACCACGCGATCAGCGACAGCGTGGAGGCCTTCGGCGAAGTCGGCTTCTACCACGCGGTCAGCGAGGCCCTGCAGCCGCCGGTGGTCAACCTCAACAGCCTGTGGATCCCGGCCAGCAACTACTGGAATCCGTTCGGCGCGGCCACGCTGCCCGACGGCACGCCGAATCCGAACCGCCTGCCCGGCCTGACCAACGTACCCGCCGCCGGTCTGCCGGTGCAGATGAGCAACTACCGCTACGTCGACACCGGCTTCCAGCGCGTGCGGGTGGAAAACTACCAGGCGCGCTTCCTCGCCGGCCTGCGCGGCGAATGGAGCGGCTGGAACTGGGAGACCGCGTTGCTGTATTCCGAAGCCGAGGCCGAGGACCGTTCGCCCAACATCAACATGACCCTGTTGCAGCAGCAGCTGGCGCTGTCCACGCCGGATGCCTACAACCCGTTCAGTGGCGGCTGCGTATCCACGCCGACCTACGGCGATTGCTCGCCGAGTTCGCAGGCGGCTGTCGACGGCATCGTGTTCGACCTGGTGCGCGAGTCGCGTACCACGCTGACCATGGCCGATTTCAAGATGAGCCGCGGCGATCTGTTCGCGCTGCCTGCCGGCAATGTCGGCGTGGCCTTCGGCGCCGAAGCGCGCCGCGAGACGCAACGCGACGACCGCGACGCCAACCTCGACGGCACCAACACCTTCACCGACATGGTCACCGGCGAGACCAACCTCAGCAACGTCGCGGCGGTCAGCCCCAATCCCGACACGCGCGGCTCGCGCAATGTCGGCTCCGCGTACGTCGAGTTCGCCGTGCCGCTGGTGTCGGAGGACATGGGCATTCCGCTGGTGCATCGCCTGGACATGCAGTTGGCGGGTCGCTACGAGCACTACTCCGACTTCGGTTCCGTCGCCAAGCCCAAGGTCGCGCTGGCCTGGGATCTGGTGGAAGGCCTGCGCCTGCGCGGCTCGTACTCCGAAGGCTTCCGTGCGCCCAACCTGGAGCAGACCAACGCCACCCAGTACGCGCGCCTGGCCAGCGGCGTGGACCACATCCGTTGCGAAGCCGACCTTCGCGCCGGTCGTATCGCGTCGTTCAGCGAGTGCGGCCAGAGCACGTCCGGTGCCTCGCTGCTGGTGGCCGGCAACCCGGACCTGGAGCCGGAGGAAAGCACCAACACCTCGTTCGGCGTGGTGTTCCAGCCGGCCTTCATCCCCGAGCGCTTCGGCAGCTTCACCTTCACCGTCGACCGCTGGAAGATCAAGCAGGAAAAGATCGTCGGCCTGCTCGGCGCGCAGACCGCGCTGACGGTGGACTATCTGGCGCGCGTGGGCGGCGGCAGCAACCCGCTTGTGGTGCGTGACGCGCCCACGCAGGAGGACATCGACGCCTTCGCCGGCACCGGCATCGACCCGGTCGGCCAGGTCATCGCCATCAACGACCGCTTCATCAACCTGCAGCCGCAGACCGCGGGCGGGCTGGACTTCGGCGTGGACTGGTCGCTGCGGCGCACGCGCTTCGGCTCGTTCTCGGTCAACCTCAACGCGACCCGCCTGCTGGAGTTCACCCGCGATCCGGGCGATATCGTCAATGCGCTGTACGCGGCGCGTGCGGCCGGCACGATCGATCCGCTCACGCCGCTCCCCGACTCCACCCAGCTGATCGGACAGAACGGCCGGCCGGAATGGCGTGCGACCGGTTCGCTGACGTGGAACAAGGCCGCATGGCGCGTGGGCTACTCCGCGCAGTACATGAGTTCGTTCGAACAGCCGCAGCTGCTCGGTATCTCCGGCGATCCGTGGGTCGTCGAGGACCGGTTGACGCACAATCTCTACGGCCAGTACCGCTTCGTCGATGGCACCGCGGTGCGCCTGGGCGTGCGCGACCTGACCGACGAGGGCCCGTCGCTGGCCGACGGTGGCTATCGCGGTTCGCTGCACAATCCGTGGGGCCGGTACTGGTACGTCAACATCAGCCGTTCGTTCTGAGGAAGCCCTTTCGATGCGCCTGAGCCGTCACTGGATCACCGTCGCGTTCGCCCTGCTGGCGGCCAGTGCGCTGCCAGACGGCGCGGTGGCCGCCGATTCAGAGGCGACGTTCGCGCCGGTCACGTGTCCGGCCTCGGTCGGCCCGCAGGTCGACTGCCATGAGGCGCAGGACGCGAACGGGGCCTGGATGATGGTGGCGATGCCACGCACCTGGAACCGCAGGCTGATCGTGCATGCGCACGGCGGTCCACGGCTCGGTGCACCGGAAGCGGGGGATTCCGCCGAGGACCTGGATCGCTTCGCGGTGATGGTGCGTGCCGGCTATGCGTGGATCGGCAGCACCTACCGCCGCGGCGGCTATGGCGTGCGCATGGCGGCCGCCGATGTGGAGACGAGCCGCCGTGCGTTCTGGGCGCACTGGGGCCGCCCGCAGCGCACGCTGCTGCATGGACAGTCGTGGGGCGGCAACGTGGCGGCGAAGGCAGCCGAGCTGCATGCGCTCGACATCGACGGGCGCGCCAACTACGACGGCGTGTTGACCACCAACGGCATGCTGTTCGGCGGCACGCGCGGTTACGGCTTCCGCGCCGACCTGCGCGCGGTCTACCAGTACTACTGCCGCAACCATCCGGCAGCGGAGGAAACGCAGTATCCGCTCTGGCAGGGCCTGCCTGCCGATGCGCGGATGACGCGCGACGATCTGCGCGCACGCGTCAACGCCTGTACCGGCGTCGATCTCGCCGAGGCGAAGCGTTCGCCCGATCAGTCGGCCAGGCTGCGCGACATCCTCGCGGTGACCGGTGTCGCGGAAAAACAGCTCGTTTCCCACCTGGCATGGGGCACGTTCCACTTCCAGGACCTGGTGCACAAGCGCCTGGGTGGACGCAATCCGTTCGACAACGCGAAGACGGTCTACCGCGGCTCGCATGACGACACGGCGCTGAACGCCGGCGTCGAGCGCTTCACCGCCGACCCCGCCGCCGTCGCCGCGCTGGCCTACGACGCCGATCTCTCCGGGCTGATCGTGCTGCCCACCGTCACCGTGCACGCGCGCCACGATCCCACGGTGTCGTACCAAGCCGATGCCGCCTACGCGGCCACCGTCGATGCGGCCGGCCGCGGCCATCTGCTCTTGCAGGCACTCACGGACGAACGCGACCACAGCCGCCTGCAGGATGCGACGTATCTCACCGCATTGCAGGTGCTGGAAACCTGGCTGGACAGCAGTGTGCGACCACCGGCCGATGCATTCCGCGAGACCTGCGGCCGCCTGTCGCAGACGCGCGACGCCTGCCGCTTCATCGCGCCCTGAGGCGTGCCTGCACGCGCCACGCGTGACGCAGCGCCGCAATCGGCCGGGTCCGGCCATCACGGGGAAGGAGTAGAATCGCCGCTCCCCCGCCTTCACCACAGGCACCGTTTCCGCAATGACGAACGACGATTTCAAGCAGGCCGCGCTGGAATACCACCGCCTGTCTCCGCCCGGCAAGATCAAGGTCGCGCCGACCAAGCCGATGCTCACCCAGCGCGACCTGGCGCTGGCGTACTCGCCTGGCGTGGCCTACGCCTGCGAGGCCATCGTCGAGGATCCCAACACCGCCAGCGAGCTCACCGCGCGCGGCAACCTGGTGGCCGTGGTCACCAACGGCACCGCCGTGCTGGGCCTGGGCAACATCGGCCCGCTGGCCGGCAAGCCGGTGATGGAAGGCAAGGGCGTGCTGTTCCAGAAGTTCGCCGGCATCGACGTGTTCGACATCGAGATCAACGAGACCGACCCGGACAAGCTGGTCGACATCATCGCCTCGCTCGAACCGACCTTCGGCGGCATCAACCTGGAAGACATCAAGGCGCCGGAGTGCTTCATCGTCGAGCGCAAGCTGCGCGAGCGGATGAGCATCCCGGTGTTCCATGACGACCAGCATGGCACGGCGATCATCGTCGGCGCGGCAGTGGTCAATGCGCTGGAAGTGGTCGGCAAGAAGATCGGCGACGTGAAGCTGGCCACCAGCGGCGCCGGCGCCGCCGGCATCGCCTGCCTGGACATGCTGGTGGCGCTGGGCCTGAAGCCAGAGAACATCCTGGCCTTCGACCGCGACGGCGTGATCTACACGGGTCGCCCGAACCTCGACCCGGACAAGGCGCGTTACGCCCGCCCCACCGACAAGCGCACGCTGGCCGAGATCGTGGACGGCGCGGATATCTTCCTGGGCCTGTCGGCCGGCGGCATCCTCAAGCCGGAGATGGTCGCCACGATGGCCGACAAGCCGGTCATCCTGGCGCTGGCCAATCCGAATCCCGAGATCTCCCCGGCCGATGCCAAGGCCGTGCGCCCGGACGTCATCATCGGCACCGGCCGCAGCGATTACCCGAACCAGGTCAACAACGCGCTCTGCTTCCCGTACATCTTCCGCGGCGCACTGGACGTGGGCGCCACGGTCATCAACGAGGAGATGAAGGTCGCGTGCGTGCATGCCATCGCCAAGCTCGCGCGGCGCGAAGCCTCCGACCTGGGCAGCGCCTACGGCGACGACGTGCCGTGCTTCGGCCCCGAGTACCTGATCCCGCGCCCGTTCGACCCGCGCCTGCTGGTGGAAGTGGCCGCGGCGGTGGCACAGGCCGCGATGGATTCCGGCGTGGCACTGCGCCCGATCCCGGACATGTGGGCCTACCGCGAGAAGCTGGGCCAGTTCGTCTACCGCACCAGCCTGATGATGAAACCGGTCTACGACCGCGCGCGTGCCGACAAGAAGCGCGTGGTCTATGCCGAGGGCGAAGAGGAGACCGTGCTGCGCGCCGTGCAGACCGTGATCGACGAAGGCCTGGCCTTCCCGATCCTGATCGGCCGCCCCGAGGTGATCGATGCGCGCATCGAGCGCCTGGGCCTGCGCATGCGCGCGGGCGTGGATTTCGAACTGACCAACCAGAACGACGATCCCCGCTTCAACGACTACTGGCAGCACTACCACGCACTGACCGCACGCCGTGGCGTGACGCCGGCGGCGGCGAAGAACCTGATGCGTTCGCGCCCCACGCTGATCGCCGCGGTGATGGTGGCGCGCGGCGAGGCCGATGCGCTGGTGAGCGGCATCGTCGGGCGCTTCCACAAGAAGCTCGGCTACGTGCGCAGCGTGATCCCGCTGGACCCGGGCGTACAGTCGACCTCGGCGATGACCGGCGTGATCAACAACCAGGGGGCGTACTTCTTCCTGGATACGCACGTGCAGGACAACCCGACCGCCGAGCAGATCGCCGAAGCCACGCTGCAGGCGGCTTATCGCCTGAAGCTGTTCGGCATCGAGCCGCGCATCGCGCTGCTGTCGCACGCCAACTTCGGCAGCCACGAGACCGCCAGTGCGGTGAAGATGCGGCACGTGCGCGAACTGCTGCTCAAACGCAAGCCGGACCTCAATGTGGACGGCGAGATGCAGGGCGACACTGCCTGGGATGAAGTGCTGCGCAACCGCATCATGCCGGGCAGCACGCTGACCGGGCGCGCCAACCTGTTCGTGCTGCCCAACCTGGACGCCGCCAACATCACCTACAACATGGTGCGCGTGGTCACCGACGGCGTGGCCATCGGCCCGATCCTGATGGGCATCTCCAAGCCGGTGCACATCCTGACCACCAGCGCCACGCCGCGCCGCGTGATCAACATGACCGCCATC
This sequence comes from Pseudoxanthomonas sp. SE1, assembly GCF_029542205.1. Lineage (NCBI taxonomy): Bacteria > Pseudomonadati > Pseudomonadota > Gammaproteobacteria > Lysobacterales > Lysobacteraceae > Pseudoxanthomonas > Pseudoxanthomonas sp. SE1. Next base: position 320,109 of record NZ_CP113783.1, read on the forward strand.
GCCGCCGTGGACGCGCAGATCCGCCAGCAGCGCGAAGCCGAGCGCAACGGGCCGGGTTGATCGGCCTGCGATGCCCGGAAATAAAACGCCCCGCATGCGGGGCGTTTTTGTGTTGTGGCTCCTGTAGGAGCGACGTAAGTCGCGACCGCATGAATCACGTGTCCAAGGTATCTGATGGCATGCGGTCGCGACTCACGTCGCTCCTACAGACGCCGTCAGGCTTCTTCCTCGCCATCCAGGATCCGCCGCTGCAGCGCATCCAGATAGGCGTCGGCGTCGGCGGTGGATTCGAAGATCTCGTCCATCGGCACGGCCTGCACGATCTCGATGACCTTGCGGATCTGCTCCTGCGGGTGCACCACCAGCAGGCGGCCTTCATGCGGGGCCAGGGCCTTGCGGGCCTTCAGGATGCTGCGCACGCCGGCGCTGCTGATGTAGTCCAGGTGGGCCAGGTCCAGCACCAGCGCCTGCGGGCGGGCAGCCAGCATCGGCGCCAGCTGTTCGTCCAGCTGTGCGTGGCTGACGGTATCCAGGCGGCCGCTGAGCAGCACGTACTGGTTGCCGTTGACCGGCGGATAGATCTCAATCTCCAGCGTCATCGGGCATCTCGGTAATCCGGATATGCCGGGTGGGGGAGCCCGGGAGGGAGGGGAGGGACGCTGGATCGTAAATCAATCGCGCGCCGGGCGTATGACCCGCGCGTGGCGGCGTCAGTCGTCGTCTTCTTCGCCGGCGCGCAGCACCTTGCGCTGCATCATGTCCAGGTAGGCATCGGCTTCGGCGGTGGACGAGAAGATCTCGTTCAACGGCACGGCCTTGACCATGTCCAGCACCTTCTGGATCTGCGGCTGCGGATTGACGAGCAGCACCTTGCCGCTGTGCGGCGCCAGCGTCTTGCGTGCCTTGAAGATGGAACGGATCCCCGCGCTGCTGATGTACTCCAGCCCGGACAGGTCCAGCACCAGCGAGTGCAGCTGGCGGGTCAGCAGCGGCGCCAGGGCTTCGTCGAGGTCTTCGTAGGTGTGCGTGTCCAGCCGGCCGACGAGCGCGACGCGCTGGCTGCCCTTGCCGGTCGGGTGGATATCGATGCTGAGGCTCATGCGTCGTTCTCCTCGGTCGGGATGCGCAGGGTCAGGCGCAGCACGTTGTAGTTGCCGATCCGCTGGTACACGGCTTCTTCCGCCACCTGGCGCACCAGGTGCAGGCCCAGTCCGCCGGTGGGCCGGTCGAGGATGTCGGCGTCGAGATCCGGGGGCGGCTGGTCGAGCGGATTGAACGCGGCGCCGCTTTCGCGGAACTCCAGGGTCAGCCGGTTCGCACGGATGCCGATGTCCACGCACAGCTCGTGCTCCTCGGCACCCACGCGCGCCACATCGCCATGCTCGATCGCGTTGCTCGCCAACTCCTCCACGATCAGCCGCACGTCGCACTGGATCGCGCGGCTGACCCCGTTGTTGGCCAGCACGGCCTCCAACGACGCGTTGAGATCGTCCACGCGGGCGTGCTCACGTGGAATGAACAGTCGCATCTGCATGCAGGGCCTCCTGTGATGGCGGAGCTTCGGACGAAGCGGTGCCGCTGTCCAGCCGGCGACGGATGGCCAGCACGGTGATGTCGTCCGATTGCGGGGCGGCACCGGTAAACGCGTGAACCTGCGAGATCAGTCCTTCGCACTGGTCGCGCGCGGTCGCGCCCGGCAGCAGCGCATCGGGGATGCGCTCCACGCCGAACGCCTGGTTCGCGGCATCGAAGGCTTCGGTGATGCCGTCGGTCCACGCCAGCAGGGTGGCGCCCGCGGGCAGTTGCCCGGACCACAGCGGGAAGGCGTCGCCCACCTCGAACCCCAGCGGGGGCCCGGGCTGCAGTGGCAGCTCTTCGTGGCGGCCATCGGCCAGCAGCATCAGCGGCGCGTCGTGGCCGGCGCTGGCGAGCACGCAGGCGCCGCTGCGCACGTCCACGCGCCCGCACAGCACCGTGGCGAACATGCACGCATCGTTGCCCTGCACCAGACGGCGCGACGCCTCGGCGAGCACGCGCTCCGGCGAAGCGTGCGTGCTGGCTGCCACTTCCAGCACGGTGACCGTGCGCGCCATGAACAGCGCCGCCGGCACGCCCTTGTCGGACACGTCCCCGATGGCGAACCACAGGCCATCGGCGTCGGTTTCGATGAAGCAGTAGAAGTCGCCGCCCACGGCCTTGGCCGGCTCCAGCCGTGCATACGCCTCCAGGTGCGCGTGCTCGCGGTCGATCACCCGACCCGGCGGCAGCATGGCCTGCTGGATCTCGCGCGCGATCGACAGTTCGCTCTCCAGCTTCTGCCGGGCCGCCGTCATGTCCTCGATTTCACTGAGCTGCTGCCGGATCGAGCCGCGCGCATGCTCCAGCGTGCGTGCCATCTGGCCGACCTCGTCGCGCCGCTGCAGGAACGGTACCGGTGCGCTGTAGTCGCCCTGCGCCAGCCGCGCCGCCGACGACGAAAGCCCTTCCACCGGCTGGCTGATGTGGCGCGCCAGCTTGCGCACCACCAGCATGCACAGCAGCGCGAGCAACGCCCCCACCGCCGCCAGCATCCACAGCGCCTCGGTCAGGCGGGCCATGATCAGCTCGTAGGACTGCGCGACCAGCAGGGTCCAGCCGCTGCCGCCGACCGGCTCCACCACGGTATAGCGCCGCTCGCCGCTGACGGCATCCACGTGTGCGTACTGCAGGGGCTGTCGGACGCGCACGGCCTGCGCAGCTTCGTGCAGGTCGGTGCGACCGACGCGCTGGATGTACTCGTCTAGGGTTTCCAACTGCGCGACGCCCACTTCCGGATTCAACGCCAGCGTGCCGGCCGGCGCCACCAGCGTCACCCGCCATCCCGGCAGGTGCGCCAGCGCATCCACCAGGTCGGTCAGGTTGGCCAGCGGCAGGTCCAGGCTGACCATGCCGCGGGTGCGCGCGCCGCGCCCGGGTTCGCGCAGCGGCATGTTGTAGGTGACCATCCACACGCCGCCCGCGGTCCGGTTGAGGTAGGGCTCGGACCACCAGCCGCCCGGCGATGCCACGGTGCGCTGGTACCAGCCCTGGTCGCGGAACGGATACCCGTCGGCGACGAAGTCGCGGTCGCGGCCATTGCCGGCCACGTAGCGTGCGAACGGCGCGTCATCGCGCGTGCGCGGCTCCAGGATCAGCAATCCGCCTACGCACCCGGGCGTGGCGTTCACCATCGCGCGCAGGGTGGTGGTCAGTTCGTCCGGCGACAGCTGCGCGTTGCCGACCAGGTCGGAGATGCCATGCGTGGTGATCGTCACCACGTGCAGCGCGTTGTCCAGCCGCTGCGCGGCTTCCTGTGCGGTGGCATGCGTGTCGCGGCGCGCGTCGTCCAGGATCAGCCGGCGCGCGAACCATGCCGTCCCCAGCACCAGCAGCAACACCAGCACCACGTTGACCAGGCCGGCCCACAGGGCGATGCGCGTGCGCAAGCTGCTGCGCCAGTGCGCGGCACCGGCGACATCCTCTGGCACGACACTGCTGGGCACTGCGTTGCGCATGCCGACCCTGATCGTCGCGTTCCCCCCGGAAGCGGATCATAAGCTCACTTTTGCTTGCTGCATTGCAATACGGCAAAGGTCTGATTTTGGTGTGGTCATTGTCCCGGGACAGACACGCTGCATCCGCTCCATACGCCTGCGTAGCCAGGTCCCGCGGCGGGTGCGTGCGTTACACTTCAACGCTCTGAAAGTATCGGCAATGCCGTGCCCCACGCGCGGCGCAACAGGAGTGGGAATGAACTGGTTGAACGAGATGTTGCAGAGCGATCCGGATCCGCAGGAATCCCGCGAATGGATCGATTCCATGCAGGCGGTGATCGAGAAGAACGGCGCCCTGCGTGCTCACCAGTTGCTCGAAGGCATGGTGGAAGTCACCCGCCGCGCCGGCGCCTACCTGCCGTTCTCGCCCACCACCGAATACGTCAACACCATCGCCCCGCAGAACGAGGCCAAGAGCCCCGGTGACGCCGCGCTGGAATGGCGCATCCGGTCGATCATCCGCTGGAACGCGATGGCCACCGTCGTGCGCGCCAACCGCAAGCCCGGCGACCTCGGCGGCCACATCGCCAGCTTCGCCTCCGGCGCCACGCTGTACGACGTGGGCTTCAACCACTTCTGGCGCGCGCCGAGCGACAACCATCCGGGCGACCTGCTCTTCATCCAGGGCCACAGCGCGCCGGGCATCTACGCACGTTCGTTCCTGGAAGGCCGCATCAGCGAGCAGCAGCTCGACAACTTCCGCATGGAAGTCGACGGCCAGGGCATCTCGTCCTACCCGCATCCGTGGCTGATGCCGGACTACTGGCAGACCCCGACCGTGTCGATGGGCCTGGGCCCGCTGGCGGCGATCTACCAGGCGCAGTTCATGAAGTACCTGGAGCATCGCGGCCTGATCGAGAAGTCCGACCGCAAGGTGTGGTGCTTCATCGGCGACGGCGAGAGCGACGAGCCGGAAACCCTGGGCGCCATCGCGCTGGCCGGCCGCGAAGGCCTGGACAACCTGATCTTCGTGGTCAACTGCAACCTGCAGCGCCTCGATGGCCCGGTGCGCGGCAACGGCAAGATCATCCAGGAACTGGAAGGCGTGTTCCGCGGCGGCGGCTGGAACGTCATCAAGCTGCTGTGGGGCAGCTACTGGGATCCGCTCCTCGCGCGCGACACCGACGGCGTGCTGAAGAAGCTGATGATGGAAACCGTCGACGGCGAGTACCAGAACTGCAAGGCGTTCGGCGGCAAGTACACGCGCGACAACTTCTTCGGCAAGTATCCGGAGACGGCGGCCATGGTCGCCAACCTGTCCGACGACGACATCTGGCGCCTCAACCGCGGTGGCCACGATCCGCACAAGGTCTACGCGGCCTACCACGAGGCGGTGAACACCCAGGGCATGCCCACGGTGATCCTGGCCAAGACAGTGAAGGGCTACGGCATGGGCTCGGCGGGCGAGTCGCTCAACCCGACCCACCAGACCAAGAAGCTGGACGACGAAGCCATCCGCACGTTCCGCGACCGCTTCAACATCCCGGTCAGCGACAAGCAGCTGGAAGAATCGGCGCAGGTGCCGTTCTATCACCCGGGCGAGGACTCGCCGGAAATCCAGTACCTGAAGGCGCGCCGCGCCGCGCTGGGCGGCTACCTGCCGCAGCGTCGCCGCAAGGCCAGCGAGTCGTTCGAGACGCCGAAGCTGGAAGCCTTCGACCGCCTGCTGAAGAGCACCGGCGAGCGCGAGATCTCCACCACCATGGCGTTCGTGCAGGGCCTGAACATCGCACTGCGCGACAAGCAGGTCGGCCCGCGCCTGGTGCCGATCGTCGCCGACGAGGCGCGCACGTTCGGCATGGAAGGCATGTTCCGCCAGATCGGCATCTACGCGCCGTTCGGCCAGAAGTACAAGCCGGTCGACGCCGACCAGTTGATGTACTACCGCGAAGACCAGTCCGGCCAGGTGCTGCAGCAGGGCATCAGCGAGCCGGGCGCGATGTCGTCGTGGATGGCGGCGGGCACCAGCTATTCGGTCAGCAACGTGCCGATGCTGCCGTTCTACATCTACTACTCGATGTTCGGCTTCCAGCGCATCGGCGACATCGCGTGGCAGGCGGCCGACATGCGTACGCGCGGCTTCCTGCTGGGCGGCACCGCGGGCCGCACGACGCTCAACGGTGAAGGCCTGCAGCACGAGGACGGTTTCAGCCACGTCATCGCCGGCAGTATCCCGAACGTGCGCAGCTACGACCCGACCTTCGGTTTCGAGGTGGCGGTGGTGCTGCAGCACGGCATGCAGAAGATGCTGCAGGAGCAGGTGGACGAGTACTACTACGTCACCCTGATGAACGAGAACTACACCCACCCGGAGATGCCGGAAGGCGCGGCGGCGGGGATCATCAAGGGCATGTACCTGCTCACCGACGCGGGCAAGCCGAAGAAGGGCGAGCTGCGCGTGCAGCTGCTGGGCAGCGGCACCATCCTGCGCGAGGCGATCGCGGCGGCCGAGTTGCTGGACAAGGATTTCGGCGTGACCGCCGACATCTGGTCGTGCCCCAGCTTCAACGAGCTACGTCGCGACGGTTTCGACGCCGAGCGCTGGAACCGCCTGAACCCGGAAGCGAAGTCGCCGCGCAAGGCGTACGTGACGGAGCTGCTGGAAGGCCGCCAGGGCCCGGTGGTCGCGGCGACCGACTATGTGCGTGCGTACGCGGACCAGATCCGCGCGTTCGTGCCGGGGTCGTACACGGTGCTGGGCACGGACGGCTTCGGCCGCAGCGACACCCGCGCCAACCTGCGCCGCCACTTCGAAGTGGACCGCTACTACATCGCCCACGCCGCCATCGCCGCCCTGGCGAAGGAAGGCAAGATGACCGGCAAGGATGTGTCCCGCGCGATCAAGCAGTACAAGATCGACGTGGACAAGGCGAACCCGGTCACCGTGTGATGTCGCGCACTCCCTCTCCCGCATGCGGGAGAGGGAGGAGTGGAAGGTGGTTGGTCAGGATGATGCAAGCCCTTCGCACGGAATGCGAACATGCCGCCGGCTCGCTGTCGTAGAGCGGAGCTTGCTCCGCTGCTTCGCGATCCCTCAGCGTCCGGGACGCCATCGCGGAGTCGAGCAAGCTCGACTCTAAGTTAGGTACTCCGTGCCGTGAGCCGGGCCATCAAAAGGTGACTTCCATGCGCTACGCCATCGTCATCGAGCAAGCGGGCGACAACTACTCCGCCTATGTGCCGGACCTGCCCGGCTGCGTGGCCACCGGCGCGACCAAGGCCGAGGTGGAAGCGTTGATCCACGATGCTATCGCCTTGCACCTCGCGGGAATGCGCGAGGATGGGTTGGCGATACCGGTACCGTCGAGCCAGGTGGAGTACATCGACGTCGCGGCGTGAGTGCGCCCTGACGAAGTGAGGCAAGGCGGCCGGCACGGCCAGCGCGCCCTCGATCACGCAAGCGGCTTCGGCCGCTTTTTTTGTTGGCCGACCGGTTGACACGTTGTGAACCAAGGTTCACAGTTCCCGCGAGGTCGACGTCATGGATGACGCTGCATGATCGAGGTCAGGAAGACGCGGATATTCGAGGACTGGTTTGTTTCGCTGCGCGACCGGCACGCGAGGATGCGCATCCAGGCGAGGATCGATCGGCTCGCATTCGGCAACCCGGGTCAGCATCGCGTGCTGGCGGGTGGCATAGGCGAGATGAAGATCGATTGTGGCCCGGGCTATCGCATCTACTACAGCCGGCATGGCGACGCGTGGGTGCTGCTGCTGTTGTGCGGCGGCGACAAGGCATCGCAACGCGCGGACATCGGGGCGGCGCTAGCGCTGGCGAGAAAGTTGGAGACCTGACATGGCACTGAAGACCACGCTCTGGCATTCGGCGGAGTATCTGAAAACCGAATCGGACATCACCGCCTATCTGGACGCGTGCTTCGAAGAGGCTGGCGATGATCCAGCCTTCCTGGTGCATGCGCTGGGTGTGGCGGCGCGCGCACGCAACATGAGTCAGCTGGCGCGCGACACGGGACTGACGCGCGAAGGCCTGTACAAGGCGCTGTCCAGCGACGGCAATCCCAGCTTCGGCACGGTACTGAAAGTGGCCGATGCGATGGGCTATCGGTTTGCACTGGTCAGCAAGCGGTCAAAACCAAGCCTCAGGGCGGGCAAGCGGGCCGTGGCGCAGGACGCGCCGACCGGCGCACGCAAGCGGCGTGTCGCGCAGGCCAAGCAGGGATGAGCGCGAATACCGTCCGGCAGCGTATCCGTTCCGCATGATGCTCACCCTCGATCACCTGCGCCGGTATGCCGTCGCGCGCAGCCTGTTCAAGCCGACCACCCTGCCGCGTGCGATCCAGCGGCTGGGGTTCGTGCAGGCGGACCCGATCCGGGCGCCGGCGCGCGCGCAGGACCTGACGCTGCGCCATCGTGTCGCCGGCTATCGTGCCGGTGATCTGGAACGGCGGTACCCGCGCCTGCCGCTGGAAGAAGACTTCTTCGTCAACTACGGTTTCCTGCCACGCGAGCATCACCAACTGATGCACCCGCGCAAGGCACGCGAGGCGTGGACGCCTGCGCGCTGGAAGCAGGCGCAGGCGGTGCTGGCCTTCGTCAGCGAGCGCGGCACGGCGCATCCGCGCGACGTGGATGCGCACTTCGGGCATGGCAAGACGACCAACTGGTTCGGGGGTTCGTCGAACGCGAGCACGCAATTGCTGGACGGCATGCATTACCGCGGGCTGCTGCGGGTGGCGCGCCGCGAGGGCGGTACGCGGGTCTATGCGCCGCGCATCGGTGATGCGACACCTGTCGCGATGTCTGATGCGGAGGCGCGGCTGGATGCGTTGCTCGACATCATCGTGCGCAAGTACGCGCCGTTGCCGGCGGCGAGTCTGGGCCAGTTGCTGGCCTATCTGCGTCGCGGTGTGCCGCAGTGGGAAGGCCTGCGTGCGGGGGCGTTGAAGCGGGCACGCCAGCGGTTGGGCACGGCGCGGGTCGATGGGGTGGACTGGTACTGGCCGGCGGACGAGGATCCGTGCTCGCGACGCTGGAGGCCGGATGACCAGGTGCGGTTGCTGACGCCGTTTGATCCTGTGGTCTGGGACCGGCGGCGGTTCGAGTTGTTCTGGGGGTGGACGTATCGGTTCGAGGCGTACACGCCAGCGCCGAAGCGAAAACTGGGGTATTACGCGCTGCCGGTGCTGTGGGGTGACCGGGTGATTGGGTGGGCGAATCTCAGTGTGGTGGATGGGGAGTTGCGGTCGACGTTTGGGTATGTGGATGGGTAATCCCCCCGCGGATTAGCTGACACCAGAAGTGGAATTTTCTCGTACGCTTTCCCGAGGAGGTTCCATGAAGAAGTCCCGATTCACCGACAGCCAGATCATTGCCGTGCTCAAGCAGGCCGAAGGCGGTACGCCCGTGCCTGAGCTGTGCCGCGAGCACGGCATCAGCTCGGCGACGTTCTACAAGTGGCGCAGCAAGTTCGGCGGCATGGAGGTGTCCATGGTCGCGCGGATGAAGGAGCTGGAGGAAGAGAACCGGCGCCTGAAGAAGATGTACGCCGACGCCCAGCTCAGCGCCGACCTGCTGAAGGAGGCGCTGTCAAAAAAATGGTGAGGCCATCTCAACGCCGGGAGATGGCCCGAACAACGGTCGAAGGCGGACGCACGAACATCCAGCACGCCTGCCGGACATTCGAGGTGAGTCAGACCTGCTACCGGTACCAGGCCAAGGCTTCGGACGAGAACGCCCGGATCGCGGACTGGCTGGTGCGATTGACGACGACGTATCGCGACTGGGGCTTCGGTCTTTGCTTCCTGTACCTGCGCAACGTGAAGGGCCTGGGCTGGAACCACAAGCGGGTGTACCGCATCTACCGGGAGTTGGAATTGAATCTGCGGATCAAGCCAAGGAAGCGACTTGTGCGCGAGAGGCCCGAGGCGCTGGCCGTGCCGGAGTCGATCAACCAGATCTGGTCGATGGACTTCATGCACGACCAGCTGGCCGATGGCCGCAGCTTCCGGTTGTTCAACGTCCTGGACGACTTCAATCGCGAGGGGCTGGCCATCGAGGTGGACTTGTCGCTGCCCTCTGCCCGGGTGATCCGATCGTTGGAACAGATCATCGAATGGCGTGGCAAGCCGCGTGTCATTCGCTGCGATAACGGACCTGAATACATCAGCGGGGCACTGCTGGCGTGGGCGGAACGCAACGGCATCCGGATCGAGCACATCCAGCCGGGCAAGCCACAGCAGAACGCCTACGTTGAACGTTACAACCGCACGGTCCGCTACGCCTGGCTGGCCCGTACCCTGTTCGACACCATCGAGCAGGTGCAGGACAAGGCCACGCGCTGGCTATGGACTTACAACCATGAGCGCCCGAACATGGCGCTCGGCGGCATCACACCAGCCATGAGGCTGGCGATGGCCGCATAGCTCCACTTTTGGCGACTGCTAAAAATGGGGGGATTACCGATGGGCGTTGGCCGAGATGTATCGCCTTTCGCATTGCACTTGAAACCGAGTTGGGTCGAATGCGCGCCTTCTTAATGTCGGGCAGATGAAGTGATGCCTCTAAGTATTGAGAGGGACGGGCAACCTTTCGGTCGCCCGTCCCTCCGCATTTCGGTAGCTAGCTGTCGCGCGTTTTCTATCGAGCTAAGCACCACCATCAAACAGGTTTATCTGAAACTCGAGCATTCCCTAGCCGTTGGGCTGCGAATTGGAGACGTACTTGCATTTGAGCGTTTGTCCATCCCAGGTGCATTCAAGGCGATTGCTCGTATTTGAACCCGTCACGGGAATGCCCTGCGCTTGCAAAGCTCTAATCCAATTCAGAAGGCTGTCCGAGTTGCTGAAGAAGTACTGACCGCTGAAATCAGGTCCGCCGGCTGAAGTGTTCACAGATACGTCTGGAATTCTATTTCCCTCGGCATCTCGACTTGTGCCGGGGACGAGCTGTGCTTCGTTAACGTTGTTCGCAGTTAGCGTGAACGTACTTGAGGTTCCGTCATTCCAGGTAATTACAACATTTATGCCGAAGTCACCAAAGAGCTGGGGTGCCGAAAGCACTGCGGACATAAACGTTAGGCCAAGTGCGTCAAGTTCCGCATTTCCAGTTCCTCCTGTCATGGCATACGCGATGTTCTGGCCGAGTCTGGTCCTTACAGTATTTGAGCTCGCGACTTCGTATGCGTTAGAGCCAGTAAAGCCACCATACGGGTTTGCATAGAAAATCCCACGTGGATATCCCGTGTCTCGAGGGGAGCTAACAATAGTTACGTTGCCCAAGCCTTGAGTTCTATAGTCGGTTACGGTCAAATAGAAGTAAGTAATTCCTGCGGGAACAGTCTGTCGAGAAGCAACTAGTGTGCCGCCTTCCCCTGCTTGTGGGTAAACATGAAAAAGGCGAACGCTTAAACTGTTGTTGTTTATTATGTAGTGATAGCCAGACCCAAGACTTATAGCTTTCCATTGCCAATCGTTAATGGTTTGGCATGTGTCGCAGGTTGCAACTGAATTGGCCGCCGTCGCCGTGGGCGCCATAGAGAATTGCGCCAGACAAAGCAGTGCGGCTGCGAGGCCGGGAAGTTTTTTTGGATTCATTGTTGGCTCTCCTTGCTTTAGTGGAAAGATCACTTATCGTAATGCTTTGAAGAGTAATTTCGCTCGTTGCTCTTGCAACAAGGCCACTCTACACGGCAAGGCTTACGTAAACGTACTTACGAGAAGTTTGTCCAACTTCATGTTGAGTCCTTGAAGTTGTCTGCATGTTTAGCTGGTTCATGAAAGGCGGAAAGAAGTCGAGCGCCGTCATGCCAAGATCGCTCTGAGTCTTCGAGGTTGATTTAGCCAATGACAGAACTATCAATGAGTGCACCTCGTGCTCAATTTATGGGCATCGCAATACTGATCAAGCGGATAGTTCTGGCTTTCATGCATGTCTCGGACTCAAGCCTTTAAAATCCCAACCGCCAGCGAGCGTCGCAGCCGCCATCGCATCCGGCACCCCTCACTGGAGCTCTGCATGTCCCGTCCCCTCGCGCCCGCCGGGCGCCTGTTCGCTGTCGCTGCTTTCATCGAAGGCTTCACCTGGGCCGGTCTGCTGATCGGCATGTGGCTCAAGTACGGCCCGGTGGGCAACGAACTGGGCGTGAAGATCTTCGGCCCGTTGCATGGTGGCGCCTTCCTGTTCTACGTCGTGGTCACCGTGCTGTCGGCGCTGCGCCTGCGCTGGCCGTGGTGGGCCACGCTGCTGGCCGTCATCGCCGCCGTGCCGCCGCTGGTGACCGTGCCGCTGGAGATGTGGTTCCGGCGGATCGGGTTGCTCAGCGTGCGTACGTGATGTCCCCAAGCGGCGGGCCGGGGCCCGCCCTACGTCGCTGCCGCGCTCAATTGCCCACGAGCGTTGCGCGGTAGCTCACCGGATCGAGCAGGCAACTTGCCGAAATTGGACCGTTGAGCGAGAACATGCTTGGACTCTTGCGGAAGTTGAACAAGCGGTAGAGGTAGAACTGGTCAACAGCCTCTTCCGAAAAGCCAACCTCGTTTGAACTCACGAAGAAGGGCGTTTCCGGGTCATAGGACGTGGTCTTTACCTCAATGAACCTTTCGCGGCCGTCGACATCGTATGAAAGTATGTCGAAGCCGAGCCCGTCGCCCTTCACCTTGGACGTATGTTCAATCCGGTCGACGAGTTGCTTGGCGCCCTCATCGAAGAGTCTGCGGGCTTCAAACTCCATGACAAGTAGTTCGCCTGCATGCCCAAGTGAACGATTCCTTGCCTCTCGCTCCAGGTAATCCCGCTTGATCGCAATGCGTTGAATGGCTGCGGCGGCTGCATCGTTGACGCGATACCTCGGCGCCGGAACCCCGACCACGAAATCTGAGAAATCAGTTATCAAGGGTGGTTCGGCAGCGGTTTCAACGCTTCGGATGGCGGCTTGGTCTAACACAGCATCCCGCGGCAATAGCTCGCCGACCACATCGATCAGAAGCTTCTGAACGTTTGCGAGCGGTTTGTAGCCCGACACGGACTGCACGCCCAGTGCATGAAGGACAGCGCTGATGTTGCGGAACTTGTACTCGATGGCGCCCGTGTTCCGTGCCGGGATCTGGCTGGCAAGCTGTCGAATGACCTCAGCCTTGACGAAGGTCTGTCCCAGTTCTTGCATTCGAAGCATGCGCAAGTAGGCAAGGACCGTGATCTCGACCTCAGCCGCCGACCACGACTCCCCAGCTACACCGTCTTCGATTGCCATGCGTCCACTCCCGACCCCGCTTTCCAGGATAGTGGATCTGTTTGCACCCGTCATTGGCGCGGGATTGCAGCGACAGCAGACGACCTACTGAGCGGCGGCTGGTGACCGTGCCGCTGGAAATGTGGTTCCGCCGGATCGGGTTGCTCAGCCAGTTTGATATCCCGGAGTGGCGGGCCGGGGCCCGCCCTACGGAATCATGGCACCTTGCGCAGCACGTGTTCCGCGTTCTCGCAGACCACCAGCGCGCCATCCCCGGTAACGGTACCGGTGGCCTGCACGCGATCGCCCGCTTTCAACGCTTGCACATCGTCCGGCGGCGGAGCCTTGCACAGGTTCCAGCGGGCGGGCAGATGCACATCGACTTGACCATTGGTCGCCGCGATCTTCACCACGGCGCTGCCGTCGTAGGTCCATGGCGTGGTGTCCACGCTGACGACGGTGCCGTTGACGGTGGCCTGCTGGCCGGCCGCGAGCGTGGGGCTGGAGGTGGGTGGCGTGGTCGTGCAGGCGGCCAGCATCACGGTCGCGGCGAGGGTCGCGAGACGAGCGACGGGGAGGCGGGGCAGGGTCTTCATGGGGTGTCCGTGGTGGCGGGCGAGGTGGCTTCCGCCGGGCACCTTGGCACGCCCGACCCGACGACGCAGTGAATGCAGCATTCCGCCTTCTCGGGTGATCCACTGCCCGGCGCGTCCTGCACCGGCGGCAGCGCACTCGGCAGCTTCGCCAGTTCCGCCGGCGGCTTGAGCCGCAGGATCGCCGCCCAGTCCTGGCGGTTCATGCTGCATGCGGCCTCGTTGTCCGGCGCGCACAGCGTGCCGTCGCCGATCCGCAGCGGCAGGCCACCCCAGAACTCGCCATTGCGGTTCAGCGGCAGCATCCGCATGGTCACGGCCTGCTGCACGTTGCCGCCGATCGCGTACGCCGTGCTGTCGTTGTTCGGGTTCACCGCCACCACGATGTCGCAATGCATGTCCAGCGGACCGCCGCTGCGCAGCACCGGCAGCAGACCCTCATGGCCGAACAGGCGGCCGGACTGGCGCACGTAGCAGATCATGTCGCCGACCATCGGCTTGGCCTTCGCCACGTCGATGACGTCGAAGGCGTTGGTCGACGGGTCCTGGAACGCCGCCTGCACATAGGTGAAGTGGCGGCTGGAACCGCGGAAGCCCGGCACCCGGGCTTCGCGCATCACCCACGAGATGAAGGCGGCCGACCACGGCGTGTCCACCACGAAGCCGCGGCAGGCTTCGGCCTGCGGACCGGTGGCGGAGGCGTACAGGCACTCGGTCGCACCGCGGCGGTGGCCGATGGCGCCGAGCAGGCCGCTGTCGCGCCAGTAGCGCGCGACGCGTTGCCAGGCGCGGTCATCGCCGAGCGACAACAACGAGGACTCCGCCTCCGCCATCGGCGCGTTCGCCAGTTTGCCCTCGCGGTCGATGAAGGGGCGGTACCACATCAGGTGCTCGCGGCAAGCGACCGCGGCGATGCGGGTGGCGACGTCCGACGGTGTCTGTTGCGCCAACTGCGGGCAGGCATCGGCCGCATACACGGCACCGGAGGTCAGCAGCAGGAAGGGCAGCAACAGCCATGCACGCATCAGATGATCCTGAGAGTCGGTGATCCTTACCTACGCATGATGCCGCATCCGCAGGACACGGCGTCATCACGCGGCATGAAGGTATGGAAATGGTCGGCGATGGACGCCGTGGAGGATGCGTCCGGCGGAACGCCTTGACCTCAATCGCGCTTGAGGTCGCACAGTGGCCGCCTGCCGAACAAGGAGACCGCCGTGACCGACACCCTCACCGACATCGCGCTGTACCTGCAACGCCTGGGTCATGACCGCGCGCCGCCGCCCACGCTGGAAACCCTGCGCGCGCTGCAGCAGCGGCATACCGCCACGTTCCCGTTCGAAACCCTGTCCACCCTGCTGCACCTGCCCGTGCCGCTCGACCTGCCGGCCATCCAGCACAAGCTGCTGCACGAAGGTCGCGGCGGCTACTGCTATGAACTCAACCGCGTTTTCCTGGCGTTGCTGCAACACCTGGGGTTCGACGCACGCGGCCTGACGGCGCGCGTGGTGATGGGAGGGCCGGAGGACGAACTGACCGCGCGTACCCATCTGCTGGTGCTGGTCACCGTGGACGGCCAGCGCCATATCGCCGATGTCGGCTTCGGCGGCATGGTGCCCACCGCACCGCTGCGGCTGGACACCGAGGACGTGCAGACCACGCCGCACGAGCCATACCGCATCACCCGGCATGACGGTCTGCACACCCTGCGCGCCCAGGTGGCCGGCGAGTGGCGGGCGATGTACGTGTTCGACCTGCAACCGCAGGCCGAGATCGACTACATCGTCGGCAACTGGTACGTCAGCACGCATCCGGACTCGCCGTTCCTGGGCCAGCTGCGCGCCGCGCGCACCGGGCCGGGCTGGCGCAGGACGCTCAACAACGGCAGCTTCGCGCTCCATCGCCTCGGCCATGCGAGCGAACGGCGCAGCCTGCCGGATGCCGATGCCGTGATCGCGGTGCTGCAGGATGAGTTCGGCATCCGCGTGCCGGACCATCCCGGCCTGCGTGCCGCCCTCGATGCGCGACTGCGGGCGGAATCAACGGTCACGTCCTGAGCCGTCTGGCGGTAGGGCCATGGCGGACGGTAAGCTCGCCGCTCCGCCGGCTGCCCTGGATCGTGCGTGTCCTTCCTCCTGCGTGTACTGCTGGTGTCTGCGTTTGCGTTGAGCGCGCACGCCGCCGAACCTGATCGCCGCATCGCCATCACCATCGACGACCTGCCATGGCAGCGCATGGGCAAGACGCCGGAAGCCGAATTGCCGGCAAGGCACGCGCAGTTGATGGCGCAGCTGGAGCAGGCCGGCGTGCCGGTGGTGGGGTTCGTCAACGAAGGCAAGCTGGAGATCGATGGCCAGGTGCAGCCCGCGCGCGTGGCGATGCTGCGCGACTGGCTGGAGGCGGGCTTCGAACTGGGCAACCACACCCATGGCCACCTCGACCTGCATGCGGTCGGCCTGCCTGCGTTCCAGCAGGACATCCTGGATGGCGAGCGCGTGCTGCGCCCGCTGCTGGCGGAACGCGGACAGGTGCCGCGCTGGTTCCGCCATCCCTATCTGCGCGCGGGACGCACGCCGGAAGACCGTGCCACGCTGTCCGCGTTCCTCGGCGAACACGGCTACCGCATCGCGCCGGTGACGGTGGACAACGGCGAATGGGTCTGGGCCTTCGCCTATGCCAACGTGCTGGACGGCCAGCCGGATACGCCGGCGCGCGCCGCCACGCTGGAGCGCCTGCGCCGCGGCTACATCCCCTACATGCTCAACAAGGTCGACTACTACGAACGGCAATCGCAGGCGTTGCTGGGCCATGCGTTGCCGCAGGTGTGGCTGCTGCATGCCAACGAGCTCAACGCGGTGGCCTACGCCGAACTCGTGGCCGGCGTGCAACGGCGCGGCTACCGGGTGGTGACGCTGGACGAAGCGCTGCGCGACCCCGCGTACGCCCGCGGCGAGGAGGGCTACAACGGCCGCTTCGGCCCCAGCTGGCTGCACCGCTGGGCGATGGCCGAGAAGAAACCCAAGGAGTTCTATGCCGGCGAGCCAGTGGTGTCCGGGTGGGTGCTGGCGCTGGCGGGCGTGGCATCGGAATAGCTGGCCCGCGGCGCCGGGTTTCCGCGTTGGTCCCGATGAACCAGGGTGGACCGGAGCGCAGGCCAGGCAGGGCGGAACCTCACGTTGCCGGAAACACGCGCATGCAGAAGAAGGTGGACCTGTCGACCCTTCGCGGGCATCTGGTGGAAGTGGTGATCGAGCGGCCCGACGACCGCCAGCCATGGTCGCTCGCGGTGCGCGTGCGCGCCGTGCAGGGCGGTGCATGGAGCGATGCCTGGGTGGATGGAAGCCGCGGCTACTTCACCTGCCATGACGCGCTGGCCGCGGGGAAGGCGCAGGCAGCACGCATGATCGACGGCGATGCGCCGGTCAGTCCTCGCGCCGGAGGGTAGCCAGTTTCAGGAAGGCGTCGTGCTGGTAGCGGCTCATGCGCAACTGCTGGCCGGTATCCATGGTGACCACGTGATACCCGTTGAACCACGGATGGATGTCCTTCACCCGGCGGATGTTGATGATGGCCGAGCGGTGCACACGCGCGAAGCGGCGCGGGTCCAGTCGCGTGGCCAGCGCGGCCATGGTCTCGCGCAGTTCGTGCACGCGGTCGGCCAGGTGCAGGCGCACGGTGTTGCCACTGGCCTTGATCCAGACGATGTCGTCCACGTCGACCAGCACCACGCGCTCGTCCTCGCGCACGGGGATCCGCTCCAGGTAGGCATCGCGCTGCTGCAGCGATGCGAGGGCCTGCATGATGCGGGCGGTGGCGTCGGCATCGGCGCCGCGCGCGGTGGCCAGCCGCTGCTTCGCACGGCGCAGTGTGTCGGCGAAGCGGTCGCGGCTGAACGGTTTGACCAGGTAATCCACCGCGTTCGCCTCGAAGGCGCGCACCGCGAACTGCTCGTATGCCGTCACGAACACCGTCGCCGGCATGCGCGACGCACCGATGGTGGCGACTACGTCCAGGCCGGTGATCGCCGGCATCTGGATGTCCAGGAACACCAGGTCCGGCGACAGGTCGCGGATCGCCGCCACCGCGGAAACGCCGTCCCCGCATTCGCCCGCCACCTCGATGTCCGGGTCTTCGCGCAGCAGCCGCAGCACCGCGTGCCGCGCGATCGGTTCGTCATCGATCACCAGCGCGGTCAGGCTCATGCGGGCACATGCTCCGGCAACGGATCTTCGTCCATCTCGTGGAACGGCACGCGCAGGCGGCAGGCCACGCCGCGCGGCACGATCAGGTCCAGGCGCAGGCTCGCGGCATCGCCGTAGAGTTCGCGCATGCGCAGCCGCGTGTTGGACAGGCCGATGCCATGGCCGCCGGCATGGCCGCCTTCGTCCAGCGTGCTGTTGTAGTTGCGTACGTCGATGCACAGCGCGTCGCCTTCGCGCCGGCAGTCGATCTCGACGCAATCGTCGCCGACGTGCTGGCCGATGCCGTAACGGATCGCGTTCTCCACGATCGGCTGCAGCACCAGGCTGGGCACGGCCGCGTCCAGCACGTCCGGCGCCACGTGGATGCGCGTGGTCAGGCGGTCCTTGAAGCGTCGCCGCTGGATGCCGAGATACAGCTCGAGCAGTTCCAGTTCGCGCCGCAGCGGGATTTCCTGGCCGTCGTAGTCCTCCAGGAATGCGCGCAGCAGTTCGCTCAACCGCAGCAGCATGTCTTCCGCCGACAGCGTGTCCTCGTCGAGCAGGGTGATGATGGCGTGCAGCGTATTGAAGAGGAAGTGCGGCTGCAGCTGGGTCTTCAGCACCTGCAGCCGCGACTGCGCCAGCTCGGTGGCCAGGCGCGTGGCCTCGATCTCGCGCCGTGCCTTCTCGGCCTGGAAATGCAGCAGCTGCTGCACGGCCAACAGGGTCCAGTAGGCGAGCAGGCCGATGGCGTAATGCTTGCTGATGAACTGTATGAGTTGCTGGCCGAAGCTGCTGGGTTCGAACAGCGTCGAGACCAGGGCGCCGATGACCACCGCCAGCAGGGTCACGGCCAGGCTGTAGCCCACGTGCCGGACCAGCGCGCTCAGCCGGGGCGGGAACGGAATGGGATGGCGTTCGCCCAGGCGGAACACCAGCGGCGCGAGTCCCGCCCAGGTCAGCCACTGGATCGACCACCAGCGCAGGTAGTCGCCGGGCGACCACAGATGGCCGTTGACGGCATCGTTGACGCAGCCCTGCGCAGCGAACACGACAACCACGACCGCCCAGAGACCCAGGTAGCGGGACAGTCGCACCTCCATGCTGCCGAGTCGGATCTTCATGCACGTGTTCCCGGAAGGTGCGGGCATCGTAGGCCCCGCCGCGACGGCCGGAAAGGCGCGAACGTCACGGACTACGATTCGCCCCGCCGGCACGACGATCCGTCACGGATCCGTTGTCGCGCGGGCCGACGCGGCGCGTGATGGCGTGGCCCCGGCGCGCGTGACCCGCATGTCCGATGGCACCCATCCCCTCGGAGATCACGCCATGCGCCGCTTGTCCGTCATCGTCCCCGTCATCGCTGCCTGTTCCGCCACGTCCGCCTTCGCAGGCGAACGCATGCACTACCTGGACCTCATCAACCGCGCGCACGACCGGTTGGTATCGGTCTCGGCCGCGCCCGCCGGAGGCACGGCCTGGGAAGAACTGCTGCAGGGCGAGCCTGTTGCCGGCGGTGGGGGCGCGGTGACGGTGCAGCTGGCCAGCGACCAGTGCCTGCACGACGTGCGGGTGGAATTCGCCAACGGCCGGCGCGCGCTGTATCAGGCGGTTGACGTGTGCCGTCATCGCGGCCTGCGCATCCAGCCCTTGCCGGCGGCACGGCAGGGCAGCACCGCCGTCGCCACGCGCAGCGAGGCGGAGCCCGCCAGCGTGGTGCCACCGGCGGAGTGAATGCCGCGTGCTTCAGGCCGCCATGTCCAGCACGATGCGGCCTTCGATGGTGCCGGCATGCATGCGCGCGAACACGTCGTTGATGTTCTCCAGCCGTTCGGTCGCCACCGTCGCCGCCACCTTGCCCCTCGCGGCGAAGTCCAGCGACTCCTGCAGGTCCAGCCGCGTGCCGACGATGGAACCGCGCACGGTGATGCCGTTGAGCACCATGCCGAAGATGTCGAGCGGGAACTGCCCCGGCGGCAGCCCGTTGAGCGAGACGGTGCCGCCGCGACGGACCATGCCGATGGCCTGTTCGAAGGCCTTCGGCGACACCGCGGTGACCAGCGCGCCGTGCGCGCCGCCGATCTCCTTCTTCAGGAAGGCGGCCGGATCGACGGTCATCGCGTTGACCGTGACGGTCGCGCCGAGCCGGCGTGCGAGATCGAGCTTGCTGTCGTCCACGTCCACGGCGGCCACGTTCAGTCCCATCGCTTTCGCGTACTGCACGGCCATGTGGCCGAGTCCACCGATGCCGGAGATCACCACCCAGTCGCCCGGCTTGGTGTCGGTGACCTTCAGGCCCTTGTACACGGTGACACCGGCGCACAGGATCGGCGCGATCTCGACGAAGCTGATGTTCTCCGGCAGGTGGCCGACGTAGCCGGCGTTGGCCAATGCGTATTCGGCGAAGCCGCCGTTGATCGAATAGCCGGTGTTCTGTTGCGCTTCGCACAGCGTCTCCCAGCCGCCGAGGCAGTGCTCGCAATACCCGCACGCGGAATACAGCCACGGAATGCCGACGCGGTCGCCTTCCTTCACGTGGCTGACGCCGGCGCCGACCGCGACCACGTGGCCCACGCCTTCGTGTCCGGGAATGAAGGGCGGGCTGGGCTTCACCGGCCAGTCGCCTTCGGCCGCATGCAGGTCGGTGTGGCAGACGCCGCAGGCTTCGATCTTCACCAGGATGTCGCCTGCCGCAGGGCGTGGCACCGGCACTTCCTCGATCACCAGCGGCTTGCCGAATTCCCGCACGACGGCGGCCTTCATGGTGCTGTCCATATCGATGCTCCCGTACCTGATGAAGCTTCACCGTACGCCGGCGGCGAGACGGGTACGTTGATTCCGATCAATTCCACTGGCGCATCCGCCGCCGCCCGTCGGACGGGAATCCCGCTGGGCATCCGCTGCAACACGCTGTACGGTCGTCCTGGCGCCATCCGCGCGGCGACGACAGCAAGGCCATTCCCCATGCCCGCACGCACGCCATCGACCGATGTGGATACCTTCCTGAGGGAACTGGAGCATCCGCAGGACGCCGCGATCCGCCGACTGCGCGCCGTGATCCAGGCGGCCGATCCGCGCATCGGCGAAGGCATCAAGTGGAACGCGCCGAGTTTCCACGTGGACGGTCGTCATTTCGCCACGATGCAGCTGCGCCGGCGGGACAGCGTGCTGCTGGTGCTGCACCTGGGCGCGGCGAAGCGCACGATGCCCGAGGGCGCCATCCACGATCCCGACGGACTGCTGACCTGGATGGCCGCCGACCGCGCAACGGTTTCGTTCGTCGGCACACAGGACGTGGACACGCGCGCTGCGGCGCTGCAGGCCGTGCTGCGGCAATGGATGGCGCACGTCTGAAGCGGGCGCGTCGCGTCAGATGCCGCCGTGGGTGAAGATCGGTTGGCGTTCGATGCGGCCGACGGCCGCCACCGCCCGGCGCACGTCTTCGCGGGACAGCAGGGCACGCCAGCGGTCCTGCACGGAGACGAACGCGGGCAGTGCGGCGGGTTCGCGCCAGTCCTGCACGGCCGCCAGCATGTCGCCGCGGGTCGCGGGTGCCGCAAGGGCGGCGATCAGGGCCTGCGCCGCGTCGTCCATGCGATCGGCTTCGACCAGCGCCCGGATCCAGATCTCCTGCGCGTCGTCGCGATGGTCGCGCAGGTAGTCGAGTGCGCGTCGTGCGGCGGTGCCATCCTGTTGCTGGATGGCGGCGCAGTGTTCGACGGAGGCCTGCACCATGCGACCGTAACCGCTCATGTTGCCGACCCGCCCGACCGCGGCGAGGGCTTCGTCAGGACGGCCGCGCTGGCAGAGGAACTGGCCCAGGTTGAGTACCTGGCTGACGTTGGCGCCGCCCGATTCGGCCATCAGCGTGCCGCGGAACAGGTCGGCCTGCGCGTCGTACAGCTTGCCGAGCCGCCGCTGTGCGATGGCACGGTTGTTGAGCACCCACACGGCGTAGTGCGGATCCTCGAACGCGGGCGCGTCCGCCGGTGCGGCCGACAGTGCGGCCAGGGTCTGGTTCGCCAGCGTGACCGTCTCTGCATGCTGGCCCGTCGCCAACAGCGCGTAACCGAGCTCCATGCGGATTTCGAGACTGCGTGGCCGCCTGTCGGCCAGCGTGCGCAGGGATGCCACGCGCCGGCGCGCGGCGGCTTCGATGTCGAGTGCCTCGGTGTCGCGGTCGACGACGCCATCGAAGCGCCGGTCCACGCGGAACTTCACCAGTACGTCGGGCGAGGTGGTGAGGGCGATGGCGCGGCGGACGCCCGCGATGTCGTTGCGCGCCTGGTACAGCAGGGCGAGCTGGTACCCCAGATCGCCGATACCCAACCCATTGGCATCCCAGCCGGACTGCAGCAGCGCCTCCAGCAGGTGCAGACGGATGGGCGCATCCTGCGGCGCCTGCCGGGCGACGCCCAGCACGAAGTCCGTATCCAGATAGCGGAGCATGCGCGGCCAGCGCACCGCGAAGTCACGCAGGTGGCGCGCCGCAGCTTCGTGCGCGCCGTCGCGGTCGTCCAGTTGCGCGAGCAGGTAGACGTCGTCGGGATCATCGGAGCCGGCCTCCACGGCGCGCGTGACCCAGCGGCGCGCACGCGTGTTGTCGCCCAGGCGCGTCGCCATCCACGCCGCGCGCGACCAGGTCGCCCGCTGGTCGCCCGCAACCAGGGTGGTGAACTCCCGATGCGCCATCACCCGGGCGAGTGCGCGGTCCGCATCGGCTGCGTCGCCCTGGTCGCCCATCGCCAGCGCCGCACGCCACTGGCGCGCGTAACCGGGCGACACGCCCTGCTTGCGCTTCTCGCGCGGCGCCGGGCCGTGCTTGCCGAGGGTCGACGGCGAGGGGGGCTGCTGATGATGCGCGTCGTGTGCGGCCGTGGAGGTGGCGGATTGCGCCAGCACGCCATGATTTGCGGCCACCAGGAGGACCGCCCCTATCCACGCCTTCATCCGCACCCATGCCCCCATTGCTCCCATGGGCATTAGAGCGCAATCGGGCGGGCGGCGGAATCCGCGCGTGCGCCACGTCCGCGCAGGAAGCGTGACGGCGCGCCACCCGGGCAGGACCAAAGACACACGCCGGTGCGTGCGGGCGCGATGAAACTGGTCATGTCCCCGTGATGCTTGGAGAAATGCCTGTGAGGAACACCGTGTCCGCGCTGGTGATGGTCGCCGCGCTGTGCGCGCCGCACGCCGCGCGCGCGCAGGACGCCTGTCCGGATCGCTCGGCGTATGCGCCTGCGCGGGAGATCGTCGCCGACCTCGGTCGCATCGTCGCGCCCACCGGCGTGCAGGAAGACTACGCCGTCGAGATAGGCGGCATCCGCCAGTGGGTGAACGTGCGCGGACAGGATCGCGACAATCCGATGGTGTTGTTCGTGCACGGGGGGCCGGCGTCGCCAGTCATCCCCACGCTGTGGCAGTTCCAGCGCCCGCTGGAGGAATACTTCACCGTCGTCAACTACGACCAGCGCGGCGCGGGAAAGACGCTGACGTTGAACCCGCAGGAGGCCGTCGCCGACACCCTGCACGTGCAGCGCTACGTGGACGACGCGATCGCGCTCGCCGAGTACCTGCGCACGCGCTACCACAAGCGCAAGCTGGTGCTGATGGCGCACAGCTGGGGCACGGTGGTGGCGATGCACGCGGCGTTGCAGCGGCCGGACCTGTTCCATGCCTATGTCGGCATCGGCCAGGTCATCAACGTGCGCACCAACGAGCAGGTGAGCTTCGACTACGGCCTGCGCACCGCGCGTGCGCAGGGCAATGCCGAGGCGGTGCGCGAGATGGAATCCATCGCGCCGTATCCCGGCGACAAGCCGATCACGCGCGAGCGCATCATCATCGCCCGCAAGTGGCCGCAGTTCTATGGTGGTCTGACTGCGTACCGGGACGCGTCGACTTACTACTTCCAGGGCCCGCGCCTGTCACCCGATTACGACGATGCCGCGCGCTGTGCGATCAATGCCGGCAGCGTGTTCACGCTGGGGCGGTTGCTGGACGAGTTCCTGCGGGTGGACTTCACCGGCGTGGAGGCATTCCCCATCCCGGTGGTGATGTTCATGGGACGCCACGACTACACCACGCCCTCGGAACCCACCGCGGCATGGTTGGCGAAGGTGCGCGCTCCATACAAGCAGGGCGTGTGGTTCGAGCGTTCCGCCCACATGATCCCGTGGGAGGAGCCGGGCAGGACGCTCGTCAGCCTGCTGGAGCACGTGCGGCCGTTGGCGGTGGAGGGCGATCGCACGTCGCATTGACGAGGAGTGCGCGGGCGGGCGCGGGTCTCGCTGCCGACATCATCCATGCGGGCCACGTCGTGGAGGAGCGATGCCGGTCGCGAGGTGACGCCGTGAACCGGATGGAACCGGGCCCCATGACGACGACGGGTGTCGCTTCCCCTGGGTGGGACGTCAGCGCACCACGGCCAGCCGGCGCGGCGGCGGCTCTTCGCGCTGGAACAGCACACGTTCCGGGCGGTGCAGGGCATAGCCCTGGCCGTAGTCCACGCCCAGCGCACGCAGCGCCTCGCACATCCGCGGGCTGCTGACCCATTCGGCGACCACCTTGAGGCCGCGCTGGTGACCGATCTGCGCGATCGCGCTGACGATGGTGCGGCTCATCGGATCGGTTTCCAGATCGCGGATGAAGCTGCCGTCGATCTTGATCAGGTCCACCGGCAGGTTCTTGAGGTAACCGAAGGACGACATGCCGGCGCCGAAGTCGTCCAGCGCGATGCGGCACCCTGCGCGGCGCAGCCGCTCGATCACGCTGACGACCTTCAGCAGGTTGCGCACCGCGACGGTTTCGGTGATCTCGAAGCACAGCGTGTGCGCGGGCACCGCGTACTCGGTGATGCGGGCGAGGATGAAGTCGGCCAGGCCTTCGTCCTCGATGCTAGCGCCGGACAGGTTGATCGCGCAGGTGCCCAGGCGCATGCCGGATTCGTGCAGCAGGCTGAAATGGGCAAGCGCGTTGCGGATCACCCAGCGGTCGATCGCGGGCATCAGCCCGTAGCGCTCGGCGGCGGGCAGGAAGGCGCCGGGCGGCACCACGCCGCCATCCTCGTCGCGCAGGCGCAGCAGCAGTTCGATGCTGGTCGCGGTGTCGCTGCCATCCAGCGGCACGATCTCCTGGTAGTCGAGCAGCAGGCGGTCCTGCTCGACCGCCCAGCGCAGGCGGCTGGCCCATTCCATTTCGCCGTGGCGGCGCGTGGTCTCGTTGTCCTCGCGGTACAGGTGCACGCGGTTGCGGCCGTTTTCCTTGGCCAGGTAGCAGGCGGTGTCCGCCCATGCCAGCAGGTCCTTCAGGGTGGGCTCCTGCTGGTCCACCACCACCACGCCGATGCTGGCGCTGACGGTGTAGGTGCGGTCCTGCCAGACGAACATCAACGCCTCGATGCATTCGCGCAGGCGCTCGGCCAGTGCGCGCGCGCCTTCGGCATCCACGTGGAACGCCATCAGGCCGAACTCGTCGCCGCCCAGCCGCGCGAGCACGTCGCCGCCGCGCAGTTGCTGGCGCATGGCGAGCGCGAGCTGTGCGAGCAGCTGGTCGCCGGCCATGTGGCCGGAGACGTCGTTGATCAGCTTGAACTGGTCCAGGTCGATGTAGAGCAGGGCGCAGGGGTCGCTGGTCGCACGGCCCTTGCGTTCGTGCAGCGCTTCTTCCACGCGCCGCTCGAACTCGCGCCGGTTGCACAGTTCCGTCAGGGCGTCGTGCGTGGCCTGGTAGCTCAGGCGTTCGGTCAGCTCGCGCTGCTCGGAGATGTCGGTGGCCACCATCAGCAGGTGCGCCTCACCGTCCATGTCCACCTGCGCGATCGAGGCGCTCGCCCAGAACGCGTCGCCGGCAGGGCTCATCAACACGGCTTCCAGGTTGCCCCAGTCGTTGCCGATGGCATCGGCGTCGCGGGCACGGTGCTGGAGTTGCGGATCGGAGAACAGGGCCGACAGCGGCAGGCCGGTGGGATCGCCCAGGCGCAGGCGCGCCGCCTGGTTGGCGTAGACGATGCGGCCGTCGCGAGCGTCGGCGAGCAGCACCAGCGCGGGCAACAGTTCGTTGAGCGCGCGGAAGCGCAGTTCGCTCTCGCGGTAGCGCCGGCTCATCTGTTCGCCCAGCGCCATCGCCCGCCGCCGCGTGGTGGCCAGCGACCACACCAGTGCAGCCAGCAGCAGGCTGATGACGAAGCCCCCGACGAGGATGGTCTGCAGTCGTCCGAGATCCATCGGGCGCGGGCGCGGCTCCATTTCCATGCGCCATTGCCGTCCACCGAAGTCCAGCCGTCGCACCTGCACCGGCAGACCGGGCTCGACCGGCGTCCCGGAGTCGTAGAACGGGTGCGCCTGCGCCGTCGCGTCGTAGATGCGCACGCGGAAGCCTTCCAGCACCGACCCCGCCAGGGCGCTTTCGACCAGCGGTTGCAGGCGCATGCCGATGGCCAGCGCGCCGATCTCGCGTGCACGCCGCTGGTTCGGCGACGTGGGCGTGGGGCCGTCGGAGTACACCGGCAGGCGCAGGGTGATGCCCAGCGGGTTCTGGCCCACTGGCGTGGTCTGGCGCAATGCGAACGGCGCGGAGATCACCACGGTATCGGTGTCGCGTGCGCGCAGCAGGGCGCTCAGGTTTGCCCGCTGCGTGACCATGTCGAAGCCGACCAGCGCCGAGTTGCTCTCGTAGGGCGTAACGAACTCGTACCGATAGGAGACATGGTCGGCCAGCGGCTGTCCGGCGGGCGAGCGGCGTGCGAACGCGACCGAGGTATAGGCGGTCGGCGGCAGCGGGCTGCGCAGGCTGGCGTGGTACTGGCTGAAGCGTGCCTGGTCCATCTGGTCGTTGGACAGGAACACGGTCTGCATCGCACGCAGCGTGGAGGCGGCCTGTTCCAGCGGCACCCGCAGGCGCGTGGCGCCGGCATCCGCCAGCGCGCGCCGGGATGCTTCCGCGCTCTCCTGCAGCCCGCGCCACTCCCGGTGGGCGACGAGCACCGTGCACAGCAGGCCCACCAGCAGGACGGCCGATGCCCACACCAGCGGCGGCAGGCCGACGCGGCGGGAATTCGAACCCGGAGCCGCCATGGCGTCTCCGGAGTCTGCTGCGTGGAGGGAGTCCACCTGCGGGCCTTGATCCTGCGTGATGAGAGGGTGTTCCAGCTGCGACGGGATCGATCCACGAAAGGAATGCAGACTTCGTGCCAAGCGTCCCGCGTGCGGCAATACCGGATTTCCGGGGCTTCCGGCCTTGCTCGGCATTCCATACGCCGATCAAAGGGACCGTATGGGTCACTATCGGCCCCGGCGGGGCGGACTTGACGGACGTGGTCGACGGCGGGAAGCGGAAGTAAAGCGGATTACGTCAGCGGATGAATGGGCGACGGAATGGCCGGGCGCCGGCGCTTCGCGACAGGGGCCGCGCGTGCCTGTGTCCGCTCCAGCATGGCGAGTGCCTGCTGCAGCAAGGCGAGGTCCTGCAGCACGCCGAGTTGATCGACCAGTTCGGCGATGTGTCGGGGTGCGATGGCCAGGGCATGCCCGTTCATCTGGAGGCGGAGGTGGAGTTTGCGGAACGCGGCCAGCTGCATCCGCAGCCGGCGCGACCGGCGGCGCCAGACGTGCAGGTCATCGACGCGTCCGCTGGCCAGTGCCACTGCCTGGGAGCGTTCCTGTCGGCGGACCGAGCGGGCAAGCGCATTGCGCAGGTCGCCGCCATGCAGCCGGTGCCACGGCAACTGCTGCAGGCGTTCCGCCTGCCGGTGCGCCTGCGCCTGCCGGCGCATGAAGCCGGGGTCGTCGTGCAGGGCGTCGGCCAGGCGGTGCTCCTGTTGCTGCGACAACAGCGGCAGCAACGCGTCCCAGCTCGCCGCTTCGTCGGCGGCGCGGGCATCGCGCGCCATGCGCTGTGCCGTGTCGAGCACCACCTGCCCGTCGCGGAGCGCGGAGAGGCTCTTGGTCAATGCACGGAGTTCGCTGTCGACCGGGTCCACCACCTCCTTGCCGAGCGCGCTGCGCGCGAGCGCCAGCAAAGAGCGCAGGCGGCGAAGGCTCTTGCGCGCTTCGTGCACGCCGGCCGGGTCACCGGGCGCGATGGCCAGGGCCGCGACCAGCGCCCGCGCTTCGTCGGTCGCGAGCGCGGCGGCACGTTCGCCGGTGCGGGAGGTGGCGCGGGGGCTCATGGGCGGCATCCATGGCGGGGACGGCCAGTCTACGGCCGTGTCGCCGCCCGCCATCCCCCTCGCGCTGCCTGAACGTCTACCGTTCGTCGGTCCGCACGTACTTGGCGGCGGACGACGGAAAAGGTATAAATCGTTTATACGATTAAAGGGCGTGCCATGGTCAAGTCCCGCAAGACGCGCGACGCCGGTGCTGCCGACGACCGCTCCGACGGCGCCGGAGCGCCCGCCAAGCTGGTGCGCGACAGCTTCACCATGCCGGCCGGCGATTTCGCGCTGGTGGCCGTGCTGAAAGGTCGTGCGCTGCAGATGCAGCGGCCGGCGAAAAAGAGCGAGTTGCTGCGAGCGGGGTTGCATGCGCTGTCCGCGCTGTCGCCGCAGGCGCTGGCCAAGGCGCTGGATGCGCTGGCGCCGGTCAAGGCCGGTCGTCCGAAGAAGAAGTAGACGCCGCCTCCGCGCGGCGTGCGTTGACCTGATCACGGCATCCGCCAGTCGGCGTGCCGTCCTCCCGTTCCTGCCTGAAGTGCCATCGATGAACCTTGCCGCGATCCTCCGCCGCCACCGCTGGGTGGTCCTGTTGTCCGTGTTGCTGCTGGCCCCGGTGCTGGTGGCGTCGACGCATGCGCCGGTGCGCGTGGAGACGCAGGAGGCGCAGCCGGGTTACAGCGTGCGCGACCTGGAATGGACGGATGCCGGGCGCGGTCGCGCCGTGCCGGTGAAGCTGTTCTGGCCAGACGCGGCGCGCAGCGGCAAGGTGCCGCTGGTGGTGTTCTCGCACGGCATCGGCAGCGCGCGCGACGGTTACACCTACCTGGGCCACTACTGGGCGCGGCATGGCATCGCCAGCATCCACGTGCAGCACGTCGGCAGCGACCGCGCGCTGTGGCAGGGCAATCCGCTCACGCTGGTGTCGCGCTTCCAGCAGGCCGCAGGCGAAGCCGAAGCCGTGGCGCGCGTGCGCGACCAGCGGTTCGCGCTCGACCAACTGCTCGCGGGCGAATGGGGCACGCATGTCGATCGCGCACGCATCGTCGCCGCCGGCCATTCCTACGGCGCCAATACCACGCTGATGTCGGCCGGCGCGCGGGTGGTGCGCGATGGCAAGGCGATCGATCTCCGCGATCCGCGCTTCAGTGCCGCCATCGTGATCTCCGCGCCACCGTTCTACGGCGACGACGATTTCCGCCCCATCCTTTCCGGCATCACCATCCCCACCCTGCACGTGACCACGGCCGACGACATCATCCGCATCCCCGGCTTCGGTTCCGGCGTGGACGACCGGCTGAAGGTGTTCGACGCCATTGGTGGCGCACACAAGGTGCTGGCCGTGTACCGGCACGGCACCCACAACGTGTTCACCGATCACCGCTACTTCGATTCGCGCGAGGTCAGCGAGCAGGTCAAGCAGGCGACCGAAGCGTTGTCGCTGGCGTTCATCGACACGGCTTACGGCCGATCCACCGCCGAGCTGGCACGCTGGCAATCCGGCCACCGCGCCCTGCTCGCGCGCTACGACGCGCGCTGACTCAGGGGGTGGACCAGACGGCGAGTTCGTAGCCGTCCGGATCGGTGAACTGGAAGCGGCGCCCACCGGGGAAGGCGAAGATCGGCCTGGTGATCTTCCCGCCCGCGGCTTCGACGTTCGCCAGGCTGTCTTCCAGTGCCGTCGAGTACAGCACCACCAGCGCGCCGCCCGGCTGTGGCATGCCGTGTGCGAAGCCGCCCGTCAGCCGGCCATCGCGGAACTCGCAGTAGTCCGGGCCGTAGTCCTGGAACGTCCAGCCGAACGCCCCGCCGTAGAACGCCTTGGAGGCGGCGATGGACGCGACGGTGAACTCGATGTAGTCGATGCGGTGGTGCTTTTCGGCGGTGCTCATGGCGGGTGTCCGTGGAAGAGGCCGCCAGTCTGGCGAAGTCCTCGCGGCCTGTCTTGGCGAAATCGGACAGTCAGTCCGCGACGCGTGCGATCAGCTGGGTGGGCGTGAGGCCGGTGAGCCGGCGCGTGTCGCCGGCCAGTTGGGCGGCGTCGTAGTAGCCCGCGTCGAGCGCGGCTTCCAGGAGGTTGACGCGGTGGTGCCGCCGTCGCAGGAAGCGCTGCAGCCGCAGGATGCGCGCCAGCAGCTTCGGCCCGTAGCCGAATGTCTCATCGCACCGGCGCAGCAGGGTGCGCTCGGTGATGCCGAGGTCGCGCGCCAGGTGCGCGACCGTCTCGGGTCGTGCGCGCGACAGCCGTGCATGTACGGCCGACATCGCGTCGCGACGCAGCGGTGTGTCGGTCAGGATCCGGTCGGCGAGCCACGCCGTCGCATCGGCATCGCGCTCCGCCATCCGGTCGGCCAGCGTCGCCAGGCGCGGAATGCCGAGATCACGGAGGTCCACGCGCTGGTCGGCGAGCGCATGCAATGGAACACCCAGCCAACGCGTTGCCGCGCCGGGCGCGAACCTCAGGCCCTGCACCCGGCGACCGGGCGCGATGTGGGCGTACTGCGCCCGCGTGTCCGGCCCGGCGATGCTCAGCCGCACGCCGTCCCACAGCAGATCGACGCAGGCATCGGGCAGTACGAGCGCGGCGCTCGCCTCCGTTCCCTGCACGTAGTCCCAGCGACAGAGCAGCGACTGGCCGGGTGCGAGGTCGTGTTGTCGGTAGCGGCCGCTCATCGTGGCGTGGCGTCAGCGCTCGGAATGCCCGCTCTCATCGTAATCGCGGCGCTCGAACAGATGGGGCTGGATCAGTTCGATGAAGGCGCGCGCCTGCGGTGACAGGAACTTGCCCTTGCGCACCACCACGCCATAGCTGCGCGAAGGGAACCATTGGCTCAGAGAGCGCGCGGCCAGCCGGTCGCGGTCGCTGTCGGTCAGGCAGATGGAGGCGATGACGGAGATGCCCATGCCCATGCTGACGTACTGCTTGATGACCTCCCAGCCGCCCACCTCCAGCGCGACGGTGTAGGGCACGCGCGCCTGCTGGAACACCAGGTCCACCAGCCGGTAGGTGACCAGCCGCTTGGGCGGCAGGATCAGGCCGTAGGGCGAGAGATCTTCCAGCCGCAAGTCCCGCTTCTTCGCCAGTGGATGGTCCGGCGGCGTGATCAGCATCGGTTCGAAGCGGTAGACCGGCGCGTAGCTGAGGTCGGCCGGCACATCGAGCACCGAGCCGACCGCCAGGTCCACCGCATCCGAGCGCAGCAGGTCGGTGCCGTCGGCGCTGGCGGCGTTGTGCAGGGTCAGCTTCACATCGGGATGTTCCTGGCGGAAGTGCTCCACGATCTTCGGCAGCAGGTAGAGGATGGTGGAGCTGTTGGCGGCCACGTTCAGTTCGCCAGCTTCCAGCCCGCTGACCTTCTCGCGGAAGCTGGCATCCAGCCCGTCCAGTCCGGCGACCAGAGGCTGGGCCATCTCGTACAGCACCTGGCCCTCGCGGCTGGGCGACAGGCGGCGCCCGCTGCGTTCGAACAAGGTGACCCCCAGCTCCCGTTCCAGCGCCTGCAACTGCAGGGTGATGGCCGGCTGGCTGACGAAAAGCGCCTCCGCCGCCCGCGAAACCGACCCCAACCGTACCGTCTGGCAGAAGGCGCGCAGCGGCTTCATCCGGTCGGATTTGTAGGGAAATCTGGGGGTTGGCGCTTCTTTAGAGCTCACGTTCTAATCAAATATAAGCAGAACTTATTTAATGCATTGCCAAAACTGTTTTGTCAAATAATTGCGGCCGGGAGCACTGTGCGTTTCCAGCAAGACGCTAGGAGACCGCCATGTCCGCCACCGCTTTCGCCCTGCCGCCACGCGATTCGCGCGGCGACCGTCCCACCCCCGGCATCGCCCTGACCGCCAATGTGGTGGGTCAGGACGATCTGCTGCCCCCCGGCGCCTTGGCCCTGCTCGTCTCGCTGCACCGTGCGATCGAGCCGGAACGCCAGGCTCGGCTGAAGGCTCGCCGCGAGCGCCAGGCCTTCTTCGATGCCGGTGGCCTGCCGGACTTCCGCACCGATACGCGCTCGATCCGCGACAGCGACTGGACGGTCGCCCCCGTGCCGACCGCATTGCAGGACCGTCGCGTCGAGATCACCGGCCCGGTCGATCCGAAGATGGTCATCAACGCGCTGAACTCCGGCGCCAAGGTGTTCATGGCCGACTTCGAGGATTCCACCTCGCCGACCTGGCAGAACCTGCTGACCGGCCAGCGCGCGCTGATCGGCGCCGTGCAGGGCGATCTGGCCTTCACCTCCGACGCCGGCAAGCACTACGCGCTGAAGCCGCAGAACGAGCAGGCCGTGCTGCTGGTCCGCCCGCGCGGCTGGCACCTGGACGAGAAGCACGTGCTGATCGACGGTGCGCCGATCGCGGGCGGCCTGTTCGACGTGGCGGTGTTCGCCTGGCACAACGCCCGCGCGCTGCAGGCCCGCGACCGCGGTCCGTACTTCTACCTGCCCAAGCTGCAGAGCATGGAAGAGGCCGCGCTGTGGGAAACCGCGCTGTCGCACATCGAAGCCGCATTGGGCCTGCCGCACGGACAGATGAAGGTCACCGTGCTGATCGAGACACTGCCGGCCGTGTTCGAGATGCACGAGATCCTGCATGCGCTGCGCGAGCGCATCGTCGGCCTGAACTGCGGCCGCTGGGACTACATCTTTTCGTACCTGAAGACCTTCCGCCGCCACGCCGACAAGGTGTTGCCGGAACGTGGCCAGGTGACGATGACGCAGCCGTTCCTGAAGGCGTATTCGGAACTGCTGATCCAGACCTGCCACCGCCGTGGCGCGCATGCGATGGGCGGCATGGCCGCGCAGATCCCGATCAGCAACGACGAAGGCGCCAACGAACAGGCGCTGGCCCGCGTGCGCGCCGACAAGCTGCGCGAAGTCACCGCCGGCCACGACGGCACCTGGGTCGCGCATCCGGCGCTGATCCCGGTGGCGAAGGCGATCTTCGACGAGCACATGCCGCAGACCAACCAGCGCGGCGTGCTGCGCGAGGACGTGGCGGTGACGCGCGACGACCTGATCCGTCCGTCCACCGGCACCATCACGCGCGCCGGCTTCGAAGGCAACGTGGAAGTCTGCGTGCGCTACCTGGCGGCATGGCTGGATGGCAACGGCTGCGTGCCGATCCACTGGCTGATGGAAGACGCCGCCACCGCCGAGATCTCGCGCACGCAGATCTGGCAGTGGCTGCACACGCCCGACGTGCACCTGTGCGATGGCACCCAGATCGACTACGCGCTGCTGCAGCGCACGCTGGCCGCACTGCCCGCGAAGCTGGGCGACCACAGCCGGCTGCCGGGCGGCGAGCGGATCTCCGAAGCCATCGCCCTGCTCGACGCCCTGAGCCGTGCCGAGGAGCTGGCCGACTTCCTGACCCTGCCCGCCTACGAACGCATCGACTGACCCCGCCCCCACCCACGACGCCCCACGACGAAAAGAGAGTCCGCCATGAGCACCAAGCAACAGCAGATCGACGCCATCCAGAAAGATTGGGACAGCAATCCGCGCTGGACCGGCATCAAGCGCGACTACGCCGCCGCCGATGTCGTCCGCCTGCGCGGCAGCCTGCAGCCGGAGTACACGCTGGCGCGCCGCGGCGCCGAGAAGCTGTGGAAGCTCGTCAACGGCGAAGCGAAGAAGGGCTACGTCAATGCCTTCGGTGCGATCAGCGCCGGCCAGGCGATGCAACAGGCCAAGGCCGGCCTGGAAGCCGTCTACCTGTCCGGCTGGCAGGTCGCCGCCGACGGCAACACCTCTGAGACCATGTACCCCGATCAGTCCCTGTACGCGTACGACTCGGTGCCGACGATGGTCCGCCGCATCAACAACACGTTCCAGCGCGCCGACGAGATCCAGTGGAAGAACCTCTGCGACGGCAAGGCGAACGAGGCCGACGCCATCGACTTCTTCCTGCCGATCGTCGCCGATGGCGAGGCCGGCTTCGGCGGCGTGCTGAACGCCTACGAGCTGATGAAGAACATGATCGTCGCCGGTGCCGCGGGCGTGCACTTCGAGGACCAGCTGGCCGCAGTGAAGAAGTGCGGGCACATGGGCGGCAAGGTGCTGGTGCCCACGCAGGAAGCGGTGCAGAAGCTGCAGGCCGCGCGCCTGGCCGCCGACGTGCTGGGCGTGCCGACCATCGTGCTGGCGCGCACCGATGCCGAAGCCGCCAATCTGTTGACTTCCGACTTCGACGCCAACGACCAGCCCTTCGTCACCGGCCAGCGCACGGCGGAGGGTTTCTACCGCGTGAAGAACGGCCTGGAGCAGGCGATCAGCCGCGGCATCGCCTACGCGCCGTATGCCGACCTGGTGTGGTGCGAGACCGGCACGCCGGACATCGGCTTCGCCAGAGAGTTCGCGCAGGCCGTGCACGCGAAGCACCCGGGCAAGCTGCTGTCGTACAACTGCTCGCCCAGCTTCAACTGGAAGAAGAACCTGGACGACGCGCAGATCGCCCGCTTCCAGGACGACCTGTCGGCGCTGGGCTACAAGTTCCAGTTCATCACCCTGGCCGGCATCCACATCAACTGGTTCAACAGTTTTCAGTTCGCCCACGACTACGCGCGGGGCGAAGGCATGAAGCACTACGTCGAGCAGGTGCAGGAGCGGGAGTTCGCCGCGCGCGAGAAGGGGTACACGTTCGTGTCCCACCAGCAGGAAGTGGGCGCGGGCTACTTCGACGATGTCACCACGGTCATCCAGGGCGGCAGCTCCAGCGTCACCGCGCTGAAGGGATCGACCGAGGAAGAGCAGTTCTACGAGAAGGAAAAGGCGGCCTGATCGCTGCTCGCAAGGGTGCACAAAAGGAAACGCCGGCTTTCGCCGGCGTTTCGTCTTTCAGCGTTGCGGGAAGCAGCGCGCTTACTTCTTCACTTCCTGCGTATGCCCCTTCAGCGCCTCGGCCAGGCCCGGCACGCCGTCCGCCCCCGTGGGCACGCTGATGCTCGAACCGGTGAAGTCCTTGCCGATCGGTTCGGCACGACCGCCCAAGCACTGCGCGAGGAAGCCTTCCGTCACCGCGTTGAACGCCTTGTTGTTCTCCGGCCGCGCGAAGCCGTGGCCCTCGTCGGGGAACAGCACGTAGGTCACCGGGATGTTCTTCGCCGTCATCGCCTTGACGATCTGGTCGCTCTCGTCCTGCTTCACGCGTGGGTCGTTCGCGCCCTGTCCGATCAGCAGCGGCTTCTTGATCTGGTCGGCGCGGGTCAGCGGCGAGCGTTCGGTCAGCCACGCCTTGCCGGCGTCGGTGCGCGGGTCGCCCATGCGCTTGGCCAACTGTTCGAAGAAGCTGGCCCAGTAGGGCGGCACCGTGCTGAGCAAGGTGTTGAGGTTGGACGGGCCGACGATGTCCACGCCGCAGGCGAACGCGTCCGGCGTGAAGGTCAGGCCGGCGAGCGTGGCGTAACCGCCGTAGCTGCCGCCCATGATCGCGACCTGGTCCTGCGTGGTGACGCCCTGCTTAACCGCCCACTGCACGGCGTCGATCAGGTCGTCGTGCATCTTGCCGGCCCACTCGCCGTTGCCGGCGTTGGTGAAGGCCTTGCCGAAGCCGGTCGAGCCGCGGAAGTTGACCGACAGCACCGCGTAGCCGCGGTTGGCCAGCCACTGGTTGTAACCCCCGTAGCCGTAGGAATCGCGCGCCCACGGGCCGCCGTGGACCAGCAGCACCAGCGGCACCGGCGCATCGGCCTTGCCGTCGTTGTTCGCGTCGGCGCTGCGCGGCAGGGTCAGGTAGCTGACCAGCGTCTTGTCGTCACGCGATGTGATCTCCACCGGCCACTGCGGGACCAGCGGCTTGCCTTCCAGCTTCGGTCGCGCGGAGAACAGCTTGGTCAGCGTGCCCGCCGGGCGGTCGTAGCGGTAGTAGACCAGCGGCGCCTCGGCCGCCGAGTAGGCGATGATCCAGGTCTTGTCGTCCAGCGTGCGCGTATTGACGGACACATCGCCCGGGCCGATCGCCTCCAGCTTCTCCAGGTCGGCGCGGATCGACGGATCGACCACCTTCCACTCATCGCGCAGGTAGTCCACCGACACCGCCTGGACCTTGCCGGTTGCCGGATCAGCGAGCGTGCCGCCGACATCGGCGCGTGCGTCTTCCAGCACCAGCGTGCGCTTGCCGCTGGCCACGTCGACGGCAAACAGCGCGGCAGTGTTGCGGCCGCGCGAATCGGTGAAGTACAGCGTCTTGCCGTCCAGCGTCAGGCCGCCGGGACCGGTGGTCAGCACGTCCTCGAACGGGATGTCGTCGAACTTCTCCCAGCCGCCGTTGGCCCCGCGCTTCAGCACGTCCGCGCCGCCGTCCGGGCGCGAGCGCTGTGCGTACTTGAGGGTGTAATCGGCGTCGGCGATGTAGCCGGCGATCTTGGCGTCGTTCTTCTCCAGCAGCGTGCGGGCGCCGGTGGCGAGATCGACCTTGTAGATGTCGTGCCACTGCGCGTCACGGTCGTTCATTCCGACCAGGATGGTGCCGGGATGCTTGGGGCTGACGCCGGCGACCTGGGCGGTGGTCTTCGGGAAGGGCGTCAGGTCCTTCGCCTGGCCCGTCTTCAGGTCGACCGCGTACAGGTGGAAATCCTCGTCGCCACCGCTGTCGCGCAGATACAGCAGCGTGTCGGGCTGGTAGGACCAGAAGTAGCTGCGGATGCCGCGGGCCTTGTCCTGCGTGACGGCCTTGGCCTGCGCCGGATTGTCGGCCGGGGCGACCCAGACATTGAGCACGCCATCGACCGCGGCGACCCAGCTGAGGTACTTGCCGTCGGGGCTGGTCTGCACGTTGGCGCGCTCGGGATTGCCGAACAGGGCGTCGCGCGCGATCAGTTCGGTGCCGGCGATGCGATCGGCGGCAGACGGTGCCGCCTGCGCGGCAAGCGCGACGGCGACGGTCGAGGCCAACAGCGTGAGACGGAATGCGGCATGACGCATGGGAAGACTCCTGGATGCAAGGAAGGACAGCGGACAGGACGTCCGCCAGCCGTAGGTGTGACCCGAGTAGACCACACCGTTCCTTCGCCCGCCGTGGCCAGAGGTCATGCGGGGTTGCCGCGGTCCATGCCCCGGTAGCCCAGCGCTTCGGTCAGATGCGGGGTGGTGATGGCGTCGCTGCCCGCGAGATCGGCGATGGTGCGCGCGACCCGCAGGATCCGGTGCAGGCTGCGCGCGGACAGTTGCAGGCGCTCGACCGCGCGCTCCAGCAGCGCCTGGTCGCGTGCTGACAGGCGGCAATGCGCCATCGTCTCGGCCTGGCCCATCCGTGCATTCGGTTTGCCGCAGCGCCCATGCTGGCGGGTGCGCGCGGCGACCACGCGTGCCTGCATCACGGCGGTTCCCTCGCCGTCCGGCGCATCCGGGCGCAAGTCCTGCGGCGGCAGCCGGGGCACGTGCACATGCAGGTCGATGCGGTCCAGCAGCGGACCGGAAACGCGGCTGCGGTACCGCCGGACGAGATCGGGGCCGCAGCGGCACCGCCCGCTGGGATCGCCGGCCCACCCACAGGGGCAGGGATTCATCGCAAGGGTTGTCAAGGCAAGCAGGGCCGAAAATGTTCCTGACGAGAGGTGGGGAAACCCCGTTTCAGGAAAGGGCGAGAAGGACTCAGCACCCTATCCCGTTGCTAGGTGTAAACACCATGCTACAGAATGAACTGAGGCTGCACTCCCAAGTTGCAAAGGTGCGCCATGCGGGCCCAGAAGGGGGAGCAAGCAATGCCACAGTATTTGAGCAAAAGCAGCGTTCGTCTTCTCGAAGCAAGCATGGATAGTCTCGCTTTAGCTATCGTCGCTTTAGCGCTGCCCGTGCGGCATGAATCAAGGTCTAACGATGCAAAGCACGCCTCAGTAATCGGCATAGTTGGTACCGCTGCTGAGCAAGCGCTGGTTTCCATTCTGATTCAAGTGCATGGAGACGAAGCGGCATACGCTAGTGCATCCCTGTTCAAGTCCGCCTCTCAAGTTCTAGCTGAGGTAAAAGATCTACTTCGGCGTCCAGTTTCACGGGCTTCGTTTCTTGTAGCGGGCTTACCCGATAGTGAGAGTCATCGGGCTGAGCTTCTTGAGGCTACTAGGTGGTTCACAACACTGATGTCACTAAGGGCGGCAGGGCTACATGGTGGACGCGGCATCAGCTTGGACGTTGCCGTTTCCATGGTATCTCGTGTTCACGATTTCATGTGTTTGTTGGCTAAGTCCAACCGCATAAAGCCATACCTCGAAACGATGCCAGCCTTGCCGTCTCGCGCTCAGCAGACAGAAGTTCTACTTCAGGACCTAATCTCAAAGCTAAATGAAGCGCAGACTGTTCCTGAGCAAGCGCATTACCTTCGATCAATATTCCTCGTATTACCAGACGTACCCGAGGAGCAGCCCGACTGGGTGTCGGCACTCAATAAGGTGTCAGTAGTGCCTACCGCAGGGGACATCGCCTTACTAATGACTACTCTGCAGCAAGCTATACCCGCCCGACTGCGGCGTGTGGCAGGCGGTGGTGCCGCAATCGGGATAGCAATTCGTCCGCAAACGCCCGGGGCAATCCCAGTTGCGGCAGTTCATCTCAGGCGTGAATTCAATTCTCTGACAGACCAGTTCGCCCATGACTCGGCTTCCGCAAATGGGCGGCTAAACGATGGAACTCTCCATCTACCACCCGCTGACTTCTTGATGGAGATGTTCCAGCTGCCTGCGCCACAGCTACAAGAGCAACTCGGTTATCAGTTCTTAACGGGCCAGCAAGCTTGGCCCTTTATAGCTGCCGCGCTAGCCGACCCAAGGGCAACCCCCCGTCCATACTGGTTCTTGACCAGGCTGGTGCCGCGAGAACAACTCCTACATCTGGTCGGCTACCTCAATCGTGCATCTTCCGTAGCGGCCAGGCCTTCGTTTACAGAGAAACTTGCTGAAGCTATCTCTGGAATCGCTCACATTGCAAATGGCACATCCCCGCCTTCGAACTCACCGTGGGTGGTGGAGATCACAAGAGCCCTACTTGCCGCTCAGCAGGCCAGATCTGATCTAGCTGAGGTGGTTAGGAGAAATGTAGGAGGCCAGCGCGAGCTGCCAGAATCGCTAGGAAGTTGGATTGCTTCCTACTCTATTGGGCTGTCCGACGCGAGCGAGACTCGGCAGATTCTCGCCGACTACGCAGCACTAATTCCTGAGTCACGTAGATCGGCAACGCTGAGGTACTGGACGCGACTGCTCGCCGAAGCGTCGTATCAGCCGAATGACCGCGCATTCCTCACCCAAATTGCACGCGACCGTGCTGCAGCAGCGCCGTCAACGGCAGCGAGAAAGGCCTTAAGAGCGATAGATGCACATATGTACGGCCCTCCACTCGGGGTGGATCTGTAACTTCAGCATACATATCCCGTAGTCAGGTTGCGCTCTTATGTTACGGGACCTCAATTTCCCCAAGCCACTTCACGTTGCTTCTGGTGACGATGGGTGCCGCATACTGGGGAGCCAGCTGCTCAAATACGTGACCTACGCTCAGGCGCAGATTGCGCAAGTAGCCTCGGCAATGGGTCTCGTCCACGGCGGACAACAAGGCGGATGTCTGAGCGATCGGGTCAACTTCCTCATCGCGCTCATTCGCATGCATAAACGCATTCCGAAGGCTACGAACACGCTCCAGCGCGTCATATGTCGGCTGACCCTTCACAAGTGGAGCGAACATCTTGCCGGTCGCGTGAGCTAGCGCGACTCCAGCTTCATTGATCTTTTGCAGAGGGGGGCGCCTATCTCGGTAGTCTGGGTGAGCGCCGACATGTAGGAACACTAGTCGATTTCCCACTGCCTCGACGCATGCAGCCACGGCGACCACGCAATAGATGCCGTGTAGAAAGGCGGCTTCGACGTTCTTACAGACTACGGCAGCTTTCAGCTTGTCAAATTCGTGTAGCGCCTTTTCATAGTGCGCGAGGGCGAATGAAAGCTCTATTCGTGGTGCGCCACTAGCGTCGTGGACCAATCGTCCATAGCGCGATAGGGTGGGTGCAACATAGTCGAATGGCTTCTCAAAAGGCGCACGCTCCTTGTGGTGCGCCGTAGCGGCAGCTAGTACCTTCTCATTCTCCGCGAAAATCGCATCGAGAAGGTCTGTCAAAGCTCCAGTATTGCAGGGAGCTCCGCCAAGTCCATCAATGTATTCAACATGGAATCTGAGTGCCATGTCGGCTAGAGGATCGAAGTCAACAAATGAACAGCGCGGACGACTGTTCCGGTCAACAACGACTAGCTCGGCGAACCTCCGCTGATAGATGCCAATGCTGTCAACATGGATGTAGTGTGTCTGCAGCGCCGCAAATGGATGCATTCCGATGGCGAGAGGATCGTTGAAGTTCATGATCCAGTTCGCACGTGGATTGGCCCTTCCTTCCACAACGACCCTGGCGTCCGGCGACATACCGGCATCAATCCCGGGGCCAAGCAGCGCAGACATCATCCTCGTGCCCTCGTCTGGCTTAAGGTTCTGTACCAGGCGACCAGTTGAAAACACTGTGAACTCGCCTAGAGCATCGCAATACTCCAGAACTCTCGCAAAGTCTACAGCAAGGTAAGGAAAACTCCTGATCGGGTAATCCCCCCATTTTTAGCAGTCGCCAAAAGTGGAGCTATGCGGCCATCGCCAGCCTCATGGCTGGTGTGATGCCGCCGAGCGCCATGTTCGGGCGCTCATGGTTGTAAGTCCATAGCCAGCGCGTGGCCTTGTCCTGCACCTGCTCGATGGTGTCGAACAGGGTACGGGCCAGCCAGGCGTAGCGGACCGTGCGGTTGTAACGTTCAACGTAGGCGTTCTGCTGTGGCTTGCCCGGCTGGATGTGCTCGATCCGGATGCCGTTGCGTTCCGCCCACGCCAGCAGTGCCCCGCTGATGTATTCAGGTCCGTTATCGCAGCGAATGACACGCGGCTTGCCACGCCATTCGATGATCTGTTCCAACGATCGGATCACCCGGGCAGAGGGCAGCGACAAGTCCACCTCGATGGCCAGCCCCTCGCGATTGAAGTCGTCCAGGACGTTGAACAACCGGAAGCTGCGGCCATCGGCCAGCTGGTCGTGCATGAAGTCCATCGACCAGATCTGGTTGATCGACTCCGGCACGGCCAGCGCCTCGGGCCTCTCGCGCACAAGTCGCTTCCTTGGCTTGATCCGCAGATTCAATTCCAACTCCCGGTAGATGCGGTACACCCGCTTGTGGTTCCAGCCCAGGCCCTTCACGTTGCGCAGGTACAGGAAGCAAAGACCGAAGCCCCAGTCGCGATACGTCGTCGTCAATCGCACCAGCCAGTCCGCGATCCGGGCGTTCTCGTCCGAAGCCTTGGCCTGGTACCGGTAGCAGGTCTGACTCACCTCGAATGTCCGGCAGGCGTGCTGGATGTTCGTGCGTCCGCCTTCGACCGTTGTTCGGGCCATCTCCCGGCGTTGAGATGGCCTCACCATTTTTTTGACAGCGCCTCCTTCAGCAGGTCGGCGCTGAGCTGGGCGTCGGCGTACATCTTCTTCAGGCGCCGGTTCTCTTCCTCCAGCTCCTTCATCCGCGCGACCATGGACACCTCCATGCCGCCGAACTTGCTGCGCCACTTGTAGAACGTCGCCGAGCTGATGCCGTGCTCGCGGCACAGCTCAGGCACGGGCGTACCGCCTTCGGCCTGCTTGAGCACGGCAATGATCTGGCTGTCGGTGAATCGGGACTTCTTCATGGAACCTCCTCGGGAAAGCGTACGAGAAAATTCCACTTCTGGTGTCAGCTAATCCGCGGGGGGATTACCATCGGAACCCAGACGTCACGATAGCGTTGAAGCACATGAGCTACGGACGGTGGCACGGATTCCGGCAGAGCATCCTCGCCAATCGTTTGATATCGCTGAGCTCTCATACGAGCCCAACGAGTGGAGAGACAAGGATGACGGCCTCTTTGGCATGAAATTCCGACACCAGGCCGACCAGTCGGAAAGAAAGGGTCCTACGGGTATCGACCATTAGCTCCATGCATGGTCCGCCACTAATACCGTTCAACTTAGGTGAGTTGAAGCTACAGCCTTGAGCGTTCTTCAACTTCTTCCTGTCGTAGGAGAACGCCAGATAGCTGGTCAGCGCGCTCTTTGGCTTTGCAGACGACGCTGAACAGAATATGTTCAATCCATGTCGATCTGTCTTTCCGAACTTGAGCTTCAGCTGATTCTGCGATGCGGGGTAGCCAGATACAACATAGATCCCGGTACCCTGCCAGGCCGTCCAGCTCCTTCCTAGGTCGAAGTATCTAACA
This sequence comes from Pseudoxanthomonas sp. SE1, assembly GCF_029542205.1. Classification (NCBI taxonomy): domain Bacteria; kingdom Pseudomonadati; phylum Pseudomonadota; class Gammaproteobacteria; order Lysobacterales; family Lysobacteraceae; genus Pseudoxanthomonas; species Pseudoxanthomonas sp. SE1. The sequence continues at coordinate 362,046 of NZ_CP113783.1, forward strand.
GAGTCGATCTCGGAACGCGCCAAGTAATCTTCGGTGAGCCTTGCGAAGGCTATGTCTCTACTAGCATCTCGCTTAAATCGAAGGGCTTTCACGTCGAGCGATCTGCCGAGAACGTTTGCAACACAGGCTTCGTATCGATCTATGTCGTCGACGACATGATCAGCAGTGATGAGGAAAAACTCACCTTGGTGCTTTGCTACGAACCCAGTGCCGAAGCCCTCTGCATCGACAAACGATCTGATTGAGTTTCCAAAAAAGGGTGCCAACGTGCCTGCCCATTCAATGGCCGCCGACTCAACGCGACCAACTAGTTCATTTGATGTCACAACAGCCCTTGTGCGGTCGGATAAGAATCTTCGCTGAAGCTCGTCATGTCCCAGGTCGAACTAAGAACTCTAGGCGCGCACTTCTTCTCGCGCTCTTCTCTTGATCTTCCTAAACTGCTTGCGGGGATATGGCATGACAAGCTGAGTCTTCGTGCGGGCTACATCGACGCCGTGTATACGCTTGTAGAGCTCACGGTGGGTGGTGCTTAGACTTCCATTCCGGATTCGAGTACTGATCATCCCTGACCGATGCATTAGTTCGCGGAACCGATCATTCTCCTCTGATACTAGACAGCAGTAGAAGATGTACTTTGCCTCTACGGACGTAATCTGACTAGCAATGATCTCCAAGTAGGGGGCTCGATCATCCTCAGTGTTAAGGTCGCGCTCTATAAGTTCTAGGAGATTCTGAAGTGTTCCAAGATATCTCGCTTGCCTTCGCAAGAGCTTCTGCACCTCGATGAAAAGCTGAACCTCATAGACCATTCGATCTTCTTCAGATTCGAGAAATCGATTGTACTTCTGCATCGTCGAGTTCAGCTTCTTGCAGATGAAGCTCAAAGCATGCACTCCCACGTACTGGACGTCCGTGGTCGATTCGACTATGCGAATGTCCTCCAAGTTGCGTCGATACAACTCCAGAAGTCGATAGAACGATCCCTCAAATCTTTGTGTTCGAAAGATCTCTCGAGACTCTGTAAGTTCTTGTCTTTGCAGGATGAGCGTTAGAATTACGCCTGCGAAAGCAAGTCCAGAGAATAGAGAAGTAACAATTCCGAAGCTGTCGCCAAACGTTCCGGCCTTCGCGATGGAAAATTCGGTCACGGGCCACGTCAAAATTAGTACGAGCCCCCCATAGGCAGCCACCGTGACGGTCACGCCAAGAATCACCACGATCGATGCTCTGCGCAAATTGACCACGTTCTATCCCCAGTAGGTCCGCTGATTGCTGGCAGCCTCAAGTCCGCCGCCTAGCCAACAAATCTGGGGTGGTAGGTCCCCATCGCATTGATCTTAGGGCGGCCTATTCGGGCCATCAAGCCGAAAGCATATGGGGGCGGGCATACCCGCATGCGGCCGATTGTAGTTGAGTCGACATCCACGTCGGTTCTGTGAGCGTCGCCACCGCGCGACTTATTGCCGGTGCTTGTCAAGACGTGGCTTTGGAGTTAAATAGGTATGCCTCCAGGGCGTAGGGTGAGGCGGGGATAGGGGGCGACTATCCTGAGACTGGGGATCGAATGGGATCCGTGCTGCCGGATGCAGCCATCCGGCATGATGCTGAGCGAGGCGATGTCGGTGAACATGAGTGTCACTCCATCACCCGAAGCCGTTCTCGCGGCTTCGGACCCAGGAGATGAGGTAGGGCGCCGATTCCGATTCCAGTACTTGTGGGCGGCAATCATCTGTTGCGCCATCCTGGACGAGACGCACGAGATCATAGAGGTGTTTTGCGAGCACCACGAAGATATTTTGATCAAGCACTCGGACGGGACATTCACCGGCGAACAAGTCAAAACGCGAGAAATAGATCAACCTCCTTGGAAGGCTGGCGATCAAGCTGTAGTCGCTTCGTTCGTTAGATTCGTCAAACTTGATGTCGATTATCCGCAGCGCTTCAGAGCGTTTCGATTCGCATCCAACCACGCGCTCTACTCTGCGAAGAATTCGCAGTGCGTGCGGCACATCCTTGCAGCTGTAAAGCAAGCGTCCAGCCCAGCGGATCTGTCCGCACCCGAGCGGAGATGGATTTCCCGATTGGCCAAGCTGGCGAAAGTCAGTGAAGCTGGTGTTTTGAGCACGCTGAGGAAGTGCTCGGCTACAGACGAGTTGCCCAAGCTGCAGGACGCCACGATGCGGCTAGTACACGCGTTGAGCTCATCTTGGGAGAAGTCATCAGAGCATACCCATGCGCGCGTCCTGAAGGCCGCGATACGACTTGCTGACGAGTGCGGCCGTGCGTCATCACTACATCATGAGCAGGTGCTGCCCGCATATCTCCAGGCCATTAATGATCTAAAGCAAGAAATCATAGTTCGGGTTGAGGGGAAGAGACTCTCGATAGCCCGGATCTTGGAAGTTCTTGAGGAAGGGCTTGTGTCGACAGCCATCCTCTCTGGTGAGCCAGCAAAGCAGGTTCCGCCAGGTCAAGGTAGCTCTGAGCTTCTGTATAGGAAGCTCGATGCTGGCGGCTTCTCCTCAGTCTCGCTCAATTCCGCAGTGAATCTTCGTGACAAGGCAGACTACCTTGCTTTGAGCTGGACGAAGAAGCATGGAAGGGAAGTCGGTCTGGAGCGTTATGACCATGTCCGTTCCCTTGCGTTGAGCGAAGCTGCCCGCGCATTTGAGGACACCACTACGCCAGAGGATGACTTTGGGCCAGCAATGCGAGAAAACCTACGTCAGCGAATAAGTGCGAGGCGAGCCGGAGGTGAGCAACTATTCGACTGCTCAGACGACCACCTTGAAGGGGTCGCGTACTCGCTCACTGCTGAGTGCCAGGTGCAATGGAGCAACGCTAGGCCATGGGAGGAGGAATAATGGACATTGTCAAAGCCATTGCCGACCTCGACGAGTATTCTGAGCTTCATGAGGCGCGCATTCTCCTGCTGCTGAACGCGTTCGACACGGCTGAACAGGGCGCGATTGAAGGGCTGACGAAGCTTGCGAAGTTAGATTTCTTGTTGCGCTACCCAGTCATGCTCGATCGGGCACTCGCAACCAAGGGAAAGACGACTCGCGAGGTCCTGCTTGAAGATCACGAGCGGCAAAGCGTCGAGTCTGAGATGGTGAGATACAGGTTCGGGCCATGGGACCATAGGTATCGAGAAATCCTCAATGTGCTAGTAGCGAAAGGACTTGCCAAAGTTTCAGTAGAGGGGCGAAAAGTGGTCATCTTCCTTACTCCGCGCGGTCGCGATGTTGCGGGAAGACTGGCGAGTGAACCTGAATTCGAGCAGTACTCGCGGCGCGCAGGGCTACTTAAGAGGAACTTCAATCTGACCGCTACGAATCTCATGAAGTTCATCTACCAGACGTTTCCCGAGGTTATATCGCTCCGCACGAATGAGGCTATTCCCACGTGAGGCTCAAGCTAGAAAAACTCCAGATCACTTTCAGGAAGTCAGTCGAGGAGCTGCGCTTCTCCCGCTCGGTGACGTTTCTATATGGTCCAGTTGGAACGGGAAAGTCGACAGTTGCGCGACTTGTCGACTATTGTCTTGGGGGTGATCTTGAGCGTACGCCAGCCGTCCGGCAAGAGTTCGTTGCTGTGCAGTTGAACCTTAGAATTGGGCAGTACAGTTGTACCTTGGAGCGATCTGCGACAGATACCCAAAGCGTAAGGGTATCGTGGTCAAGAGAACAGCTGAAAGACGTCGGAGATGATTCGGGCGATCGTCGTGATGACGAAGCGGCTACTGAGGAGTTGATAGAGACAGAGTCGGTCAATGCTCCACTGGATGCAACTGACGAGCCGATCTTTGGCGAGGATGTCTACAACCTTAGTGATCTCCTTTTCCATCTATCGGGCGTCCGCCCGATCAAAGTTCGACAGCGTGTGCGTGATCCAGATTCGCCCATGATTCGGCTTAGCTTTAGAGATATCTGGTGGTACTGCTATCTAGAGCAGACCCACCTCGACTCATCATTCTTCAAGCTTGAAGAGCCTTTCAAAGGGCGAAAGAGCCAGGATGCAATGCGCTTCTTTACGGGCCTGCACTCTGAGCGCTTAAGTCAACTTGAGGCGGATCTGTATCGGGGGATTGACGAACAGAAGGGTAAGCGCGAGGCGGCAAATCAGATCAAGATATTCATGAGTCGCTTCGAACTCGGCACGGAACTCGACGTCGGAAGTAGGATAGAGGCAGCTCGTCGTGACTTAGAGACCGCTAATTCGCAGCGGCGAGAGATCGAGCGTGATCGTGAGGTCATACTGCATCCTACAGATCAGCTGCGAACGCGTTTACGCGAACTGAGCTCCGAAGTTGCAGCGCTAGAGTCATCGATTGAAGATACTGCTTCTGCAATATCTCAGCAGCGCGCACTCAAGGCGGAACTCATTACTGCGAAAGTCAAAGCTAGTCGTGCCGAACAGGCCGCGGTGGTTCTTTCGGGAGTGAGCTACGAGCGATGCCCGCAGTGCTCGTCTGATATCTCTGCGCGACCGCATGTCGTCGGCGCATGCAGTTTGTGCTGCTCTAATCTCAGGAAAACTGAGCACGTCCCTAGCCTTGAGCTCGAGTCTATGCGGAGGGAGCTTAACGATAGGATTGATCTTATTGGGGATTCGATTCAAAGAAGGGAAAGAGCTTTGGAAAAAGGCCAGCGATTGCTGGAACGACTTCGCGTTGAGAAGTCAAAGGCGGACAGCTTGCTGCAAGACGAGCTGGCAAGGTACGACTCCGCGTTCATCGAGAAGATAAGGTCGATAGATCGCCATCAGGCAACGCTTGTTGAGCGCATAAAGTCTTTGGAAAAGCTTCGTGAGATGCCAAAGGCGATTGCTGAACTTGAGGATCAAGCTGCTGAGCTCCAGGCGAAGATTGAGAGAATTCGCGAAGCAGTTGATCTAGAAGTCGGTCGCTTGAAGAGGGCTGACGGAAACGTGGCTGCCATAGCAGACCGATTCAGGACGATATTGATCGCCGTCGGTTTTCCGGGCGTTTCAGCAGACGACACGGTGGAGCTAGACCCTCGCACTTGGAAACCCACCATCCACCATCGGGGGCAAGAGTGGACGTTCTGGGATGCGGGGAGCGGCGGTAAGAAGACGCTATTCAATGTCTGTTACGCACTTGCCGTCCACGAAGTTGCACTTGAGCGAAACCTGCCAGTGCCGAATCTATTGGTGATCGACAGCCCGACGAAGAACATAAGTGATGACGAGAACCCTGAACTTGTCGAGTCGCTCTACCATCAGATCTATCGACTGGCATCGATGAGGGAGGGGGAGATCCAGTTCTTGTTGATCGACTCTGACCTCGTCATGCCCCAAGATGGGGCTTTGGACTTTAGGCATGAACATTTGGCCGGGGAGACGGAAGCGCCCAGCCTCATTCCCTACTACACCGGACCGTAGCGTTCGGTTGCTGGCCGCCTAGTCAGCGGTCACGCCCAGCACTTGGAGTTGGGCGTTATCGGTCTTCATACGATTCACACTCGCGATCAACTCAGATATCCGATCTGGGCGGGGACTGTAAGCAAGCAAACATGCCTTAATGGCAGCATCGTCGCGCCAAGAGAGCTCATTACGCTCGTCCCAGAGCAAGGACGATCTTCGCTTCAGATCACCGATCAGTAGAAGATCGGGTTCAGCTCCGTGGCGAGCATCAGCAAGCTGAGCACTAAGCTCCGAGATCCGGATGCCAATGCAATGGCAAGCCAGCTCGTAGAGGATATAGCCACTGTCATTCATTGCTCACCCAGTCTATTTCAGCCCTATCGCCTAGTCTTCGGCTTGGCAGCCCACCTTCGCTTGGCTAACGGTGCGTACTCATTAATGAAAGCGTGCATCTGGCCACGGAAATTCATAGCTTCTGCCGGAATAGCAACATCCAGCTCCTTGGAAAGTGCAAGGGCGAAGGAGGCTTGCGCTGCGGTGGGCTTCTTGATGTCCCAATCCAAAACTTCCGAAATGCCGCTTTCCATCTCTTGCGCCAATCGCTCGGCAAAGGTAGCTATCTGACGGCGGTCTTGGAGCCGGGTGAGTTGGAGGACGATCGCGCTTTGCACATCCTCTGACAGAGGCAGTTCGATAGCCATCTCAAGCGATGGCGCGACTAAGTAGAACGTCATGGGAGGACCCGAGGCAGCGGACTCTCGTGATCCTATCGTCATTCCACATGATTTTCATGTAATCGGTATCCCTGCCATAGATTTCAGGTCGCTCCAAAGGCGCGACCATGGCTGCCAAGACGATCTACTCTACCTCGCACCGCAAGCTCGTCTCGCGTTTGCGTGCCCTTCGCGAAGACGCAGGCCTTTCCCAGACCGACCTGGCCAAAGCCCTGGGATGGCCGCAGCAGCGCTTATCGGCTGTAGAGGCTGGCGCGCGTCGACTCGACGTCATCGAGTTCTTGAGCCTTACTGACGCGCTAGGACTGACGCCCGAAGAAGCCATTCTCCTGGCTGTCCCGCGGCGACGCGGCTCCTAAGCATCGAACCATCGCCCCACAAAGCGGTGCTTCCGATGGGAGTCGGCGAACCTCGATGATCTCGAGAAAGAGCTCTAGCTCTGCAGTCCGCCACCTCGCGGCGCAGTTAATCTTCCAACCGCTTTAGGGTTCATGGCACTGAGCCATGGCTTGGGCCTCCGCAGGCCGCGTCGCCTCGATCCTTGACGAACCTACTGCCTGTTCTGTCTCGGCCATATCTTGTGGTCCGCAAGTACGCAGCTGAGTCGAGATCAGGTGGCGGTTAATCCATAGCGCCTAATCTGTCGTACCTCTTCTGCTGCATCTCATTCATGCTCATGCTGCCTTCGCAATCTGGTGCTCGTAGTACGGATGCTGCTTGTCATCGAATATGTCGTACAGGGCCTGCAGGTTGTTCGGATCCGGGTTCAACCACGCCTCAACGTGTTCCGGCTTGATATTGATGATCGTGCGATCGTGGCCGGCAGCGGCAACCTCAGGCTCCGGCTCGTCGGTGATGGCGGCGAAGCAAGGCAGGTCCGGCTCGATCCCGGCCGGATCGGTCCAGTTCGCCCAAAGGCAGGCCACCAGCATGGGCTCGCCTGTCTTCGGACGGAACTTGATGCGCTGACTGCCGCCACCCGGCTTGTCGACGTTCTCCCAGAATTCGTCAATCACCATCAGCGCGTGCGTGTAGCCGAACTGCTTGCGCCAGAAGCGCTCGAGGTTGTCACGGCGGGCGTTGTAGGTTCCGCTCATCTCCCGGGTCCGGGTGAAGTCGCTGGATGCCGGCATCCCGGGCTGCCTTAGCTGATAGCGCATCGGGCGTACCACGTAGTCATCGCCATCGCGCACGATCAGTGGCACCCACCACTGCGGGAAGAACTGCCAATCGCGGCTCTTCAACTCGGTGCGGTGAAGGTCCGCGATCCAGCCTTTCAGCTGCTCAATCTTGTTGCCGGCGATGCGGACGTGCTCGCTGGCGGCCTTCGTGACCTTGGTCTGCAGCTTCCGCTCGTTGTCCGCCTTGCGCTTGGCCTGCTTGAAGACTTCGGCTTGCCACTGGGCCTCGTCCTCGGCGAACTTCTCGTCAAACACCGCTCGCACCTCAGGTGGCAGCATGGGTCCTACCGTATCGATCACGCCCTTGGGGACCTTCTCTCGCTCCAGCCCGTTCTCTCGTAGCCAGAGCAAGGCGAAGGCCTTCAGGTCCATCACTGGGCCGTTGTGGCGCAGGAACTTGTTGTAGTCAGACTTGATCTGGGCGGAGTAGCACATGAGGGCAATCTCGCGGCGTCTACGTGCTAAGGCTATCCTGCAACGAATGAACGAGCCAAGTGACGACATCGACCCGCCAATTGGCACCCTTCCGGTGCTGGACTCTGGCCTGGCTGCGGTGTTCGGGTCTGCCAGCCCGTGGGGCTTGGCGCTCCAGCAGATGCAGGGGGCGCTTGCGCTGCTGGTGGATCCTGCGCGACCAGAATTTGATTCGCTTGGTGCCCATCTAAGCGTGCATTGACTCCATGAGCCAGCCAGCCCTCACGCCCGAGTTCGAAGCCGAACTGACCGCCCTCATGGCCAAACATGGCCTTACGGGCGAAGACGCCCAGCACCTGCTCAGGCGTATGGCCGTGATTATCGGCGTGCGCCAAGTGGCAGCAGAACTGGGACGGCCCTTGGACCGCAAGGAGCGGAAGAGCGCCTACGTGCGAATCGAGCGCGGCGAGGCGGTTTCCGCGGTTGCAGGCCTGTTCCGGCCTTAGGGTTCGAAGTCCCCTGGGGTAGCCAAGCCGCGGCGATTGAGCTCGGCTTGGACAGCTCTCTCGATCTCAGCGCCGCATTCTTCCGTGCAGCCATCGAATAGAGGGGCCTTGGCGTCATCCACTGCCCTCCAGAATGCCCGCTCACCCTCGGTGGCGTCAGGCAACTCCTCCAAGGCTGCCAGGAACATGTCCCAGCGGGGACCACTCAGGCGCTCTTGGGCCACGGTCGTATGGCGGATGCCTAACAGGCCGCCGAAGTCGAGGAGACGCTCATAGACCTCACTTCGCATGTCTTGGGGGGCCTGCCCCTCCACTTCAGCCCAGAGGGCGTCCAGAAACTCACGCGGGTTGCTGCCGACCTGGCCATCGCGGATGGCATTCTCGGCTTCATTTAGACGCGCCTGGAGTTCGTCCCGACTGAGCATGAGCCGACTATAGGCTCGCCGTGTTTTCCGGATGTGATGGCACGACCCCGGGGCCAATGCCGGGCATGTGCTCCATCATTTGCGCCAAGCGACACGAGGCGATCACTTGTATCTGGCGCGGCAGGATCCAGTTCTGCACGAAGGTTTTGCCGCGCGGTACGCTCGGAACAGTGACGGGGCGGCCAGGGTCGTCCACCCCGTCTGCCACAAAGCGCACTGCTAGCCCCCGGCCGTCGGGCTCAATCTTGGCGATCACCAGATCTTTGCGTATAGCCAACCAACTGCACACCGTTTTCACCGGAGCTGACCAGCGTCGCCAGTCAAACTGATCGCCGTTGTCAGAACTGCGCACCGTCGCCAGCCTGCCCGGCGTTTTCAGAACTGCACAGCGTCGCCAGAACTGATCAGAAGCCTGACATCTGAGCATCGACCGAGCACTGCAGCTGTGACAGTCATGGCACTTGGCTTCGAAGGGAATCTGCCCGGCAGGCCTACTGGCTGATTGGTTTGCTAGGCCCGGATTCCGCCGCTTATTACGAAGGTTGAGGCGCATCAGCGGCCGCTGCGCAAGGATGGCAGCTAGCAGCCGATCATCTCGGCCAAGACGGTTGCGGCAAAGGTGGGGTAGAACCCGGCCGTAGCTCCCGAGCACGCCGAACGTGCCGCGCGCCACCATCACAGCGGTGCAGCCCTTTTGCGAAAAATGGTGCCTAGGGATCCTCTGAACAACAGCCCCGCCCGAATGATGCGCAGCAATCAACCCACTGGCCTCGAACCGAACACATGAATCCTTGTGAGTTCGGCCTTTTCAGGCCGGAATCACCTGAACAACTGCCTGCTTTCCGTTCTGCGGACGCACCTTCCCTGCGATCGCCAGCAATCGCTTGCGCGCCATCCACAGGTTCGACAACGCGAACAGCGTGGCCACCTGTGCGCCATTCTTCGCCAGACCGCGGTAGCGCACCTTCGTGTAACCGAACTGCCGCTTGATCACCCGGAACGGGTGCTCGACGCGTGCGCGCACCTTCGCCACCAGGTGTTCGATGAACTCGCTCACATCCTTCAGCTCGCCCTCGGGCAGCGCCTTGATCCGGCTTCGCCGCTCAGCAATGTTCCAGTAGATCTTCTTGTCTTTCAGTTCTTCGCGCTTGTCCGCGCCCGTGTAGCCGGCATCGGCATACACCGTCTTTTCCTTTCCGTGCAGTAGTTTGCCGGTCTGCGTCACATCGGCCGCGTTTGCCGCCGTCGAAACCACCGTGTGCACAAGGCCAGAATCACGGTCCACGCCGATATGCGCCTTCATGCCGAAGAACCATTGATTGCCCTTCTTCGTCTGGTGCATCTCCGGATCCCGCGTACCGCTGCTGTTCTTCGTCGAGCTCGGTGCGTCGATGATCGTCGCGTCCACGATCGTGCCCGTACGCAGCAGCAGTCTGTTGTCTTGCAGATGCCGGTTCACCGCCTGCAACAGCTTCGCTGCCAAGCCGTGACGCTCGAGCAGGTGACGGAAGTTGAGGATCGTCGTCTCGTCCGGAATCCCCGCCAACAGCGAGAGCTTCGCGAACTGCCGCATCGAGGCGATCTCGTACAACGCCTCTTCCATCGCCGGATCACTGAGCGCATACCACTGCTGAAGGAAGTGGATGCGCAGCATCGTCTCCAGCGCATACGGCTGCCGGCCGCGCCCGGACTTCGGATAGTGTGGCGCGATCTGCGCCAACAGCGACGTCCACGGCACCACGCGTTCCATCTCGGCCAGAAACAACTCGCGCCGGGTCTGCTTGCGCTTGCCGGCATGCTCGGCGTCGGAGAAGCTCAGTTGCGTCATCGATTCGCGGATCCGATCAGTGATCGACAGTGTCGCCGATTGGCGCGGACTTGTTCAGAGGATCCCTAAGAGCTTGACCCTATAGCGGCATTCGCCGCTACGGTGCGGCGGACGTCGCGCGGGTGAAATTCGTGAAATCGGCGCAGCAGCCAGGCTTCAGCCTGGACGAAGTCGCACAACTGCTCAAGCTGGAGGACGGCACGCATTGCAGCGAGGCGGCCGAACTCGCCTCCCTGCGTCTGGTATCCCGCCTGAGCCGGGTTCGGTGTTGTAAGACGTCCTTCTTTCGGCACGAATGCGCCGACAGAGGCGATGCATTGAGCCCCGAAAGCCTCCTCTTGCAGCTCAACCCGCCCCTTCCTCACGATGCACGCCGCCAGCCGCCACATTCACCCCTTCCGCCAGAGTCGGATGGATGTGGATGGCGCGGGCGACATCCTGGAAGGTGGCACCCGCCTGCATGACGGCGATCAGCTCGTGGATCAGGTTGTCGCCTTCGGGGCCGATGATGTGCGCGCCTAGGATTCGGTCGGTTTTGTCGTCGGCGATGATCTTGATGAAGCCATCCGTTTCGCCGATGGCGCGGGCTTTCGCCACCGCCTTGAAGGGCTGCACGCCGACCTTGAGCGCGTAGCCCCGCTTCCTCGCTTCGGCCTCCGTCAGTCCGACGGATCCAATGGCAGGGTCGGTGAACACGGCGTGTGGCACGAGCCGGTGATCCGCCGTGGCGGTGGCGTCGCCCTTGATGAGGGCGCGATAGAGAATCTCCGCATCGTCTCGCGCCGAGTGCGTGAACATCGGTGGACCTTTCACGTCGCCCATCGCCCAGATGCCTGCAGTCGAAGTCTGGAATCGATTGTCAACCTTGATGAAACCGGCACGATCGGTTTCCACACCGACCGCCTCCAGGTTTAAGCTCGCCGTATTGGGCGTGCGCCCAGTGGCGACCAGCAAACGCGTGCCGCGGAAGGTCTTCTCTTCAGCGCCCACCCGAGCGCTGACCACAACGGTGCCGCCTGACTGTTGGACGCCCACCACCGCGGCGCCAGTGACAACTTCAATCCCTTCACGTCGAAACACGTCCAGGAGGACCGCGCTGATGTCCGGCTCCTCGTTCGGCACGAGGCGTTCGGCGCGCTGAAGCACCGTGACCCGCGAACCAAACCGTGCGTACATCTGGGCGAACTCGACGCCGACATAGCCGCCGCCGACGATGATCAAGGATTCCGGCAGTTCGGTGAGGTCGAGTGCAGACCGGTTGGTCAGATAGTCGACATCGGCCAGGCCGTCGAAGGGTGGGATCGTCGCTTCCGTGCCCGTATTGATGACGATCATCGCGGACTCCAGCAATCGGTCACCGACGGCCATTCGCCCAGGCGCTTTGAACCGCGCATCGCCTTCGATCAAGTGAAGGCGCTTGATCTTCCCGACACCGTGGTACGCGCCGTCCCGGATCGGCTTCACCACGTCGTCCTTGCGCTGGACGATCGCCCGCAGATCCGCTTTCGGCTCTCCGACCACGATCCCGAACTCGGCCGCGCGACGAACCTGGTGCATGATCTTCGCCGAGTGGATCATGGTCTTGGTCGGGATGCAGCCGCGGTTGAGGCACGTGCCGCCAAGCAGTTCTTTCTCGACCAGCGCCGTCTTTCGGCCTTTCAGCGCGGCTTTCTGGGCCAATGGGACGCCCGCCATGCCACCACCGATCACGATCAGGTCGAACTGCTCCACGGGTGCTGTGCTCATTGGAAACCTCCTGAGTGAATTTACCGGTGTCTGCGGTGTGTCGGCTGGGGCGCCGGCCTGTGGGAATCGGGGCGTCCCAGGGTTCATGGCCGACGAGGCGCTTGGACCTGGTCTGCTTTGCCTCTTTCTGCGGAAGGTGTCGTCGCTGTGGCCTCGCCTTCGGCGCGTGCCTTGAAGCGCTGCAGGCATTCCAGGCCGCAGAAGTGCCCGACGTATTCGGCGCCTTCCGGTGTCAGCGCGGCGGCAAGCGGGATTTCCTTGCAGCAGACACAGCAACTGGCAAGGGTGGTGCCGGCGGCGTTCATGGGGAACTTCCTTCGTTAGGCCAGCTCAGTCAACTGGGCCTTGATCGCGGACAACGTCGCTTGCCTCGCCGCAACGTGCGCGAGTAGGCGCTGCGCGCAGCCGGTCACGTCCGACCTGTCGTTTGTGTCAAGCGCCCGGCACAGGTGCGTCAACTCGTCCAGGCCAATACCGGCCTCAAAGGCGGCTCGCACGAAGCGCAGCCGCGCCAACGATTGCTCGTCGAAAATGCCGTAGCCACTTTCCGTGCGCCGCGTCGGGTGCAGCAGACCGCGCAGCACGTGGTCGCGCACCACGTGCACGCTCACGCCTGCGTCTTCGGCCAATCTGGATATCGTGTAGGCGTTCATATCTGCGCCCGGCGGCTAGCCCGCACAGCACGACAGTTGCTTCACGTCCTTGGTAAAGGTCTGCGCGGCAAGCTTCAATCCCTCGACCATCGTCAGGTAGGGGAACAGTTGATCAGCAAGGTCCTGAACGGTCATCCGCGCCCGTATGGCGAGCGCCGCGGTCTGGATGAGTTCGCCCGCTTCCGGGGTGACCGCCTGCACGCCGATGAGCCGGCCGCTGCCGGCCTCGGCAACCAGTTTGATGAAGCCGTGTGTGTCGAAGTTGACGAGCGCACGTGGCACGTTGTCGAGCGTCAGCGTACGGCTGTCGGTCTCGATCCCGTCGTGGTGCGCCTCCGCCTCGCTGTAGCCGACGGTGGCCACCTGCGGATCGGTGAACACCACCGCCGGCACGGTATTCAGATCCAATGCCGCCGCGCCGCCGGTCATGTTGATCGCCGCACGGGTGCCGGCCGCGGCAGCCACGTAGACGAACTGGGGCTGGCTGGTGCAGTCGCCGGCCGCGTAGATGTCGGCTGCGCTGGTGCGCAGTGTGCGATCGACCACGATCGCGCCGCGTTCGTCCAGTGTCACGCCGGCATTCTCCAGGTCCAAGCTGCGGGTATTGGGCGAGCGTCCGGTGGCGATGAGCAGCCGGTCGGCGCGCAGTTCGCCGTGGGTCGTGGCGAGCACGAACTCCTCGTCCTGGTACGCCACCTCACTGGCCTGGGTCTGTTCCAGCACGTCGATGCCCTCGGCGCGGAAGGCCGCTGTCACGGCCTCGCCGATAGCTGGGTCTTCGTGGAAGAACAAGGCGCTGCGCGCCAGGATGCTGACGTGGCTGCCCAGACGAGCGAAGGCCTGCGCCAGTTCCACCGCCACCACCGAGGAGCCGATGACCGCCAGCCGCTTGGGAATCGTGTCGCTGGCCAGCGCCTCGGTCGAAGTCCAATACGGCGTGTCCTTCAGACCCGGGATCGGCGGCACCGCGGCGCTGGCGCCGGTGGCGATCAGACAACGGTCGAATGCCACTTCGCGCTCACCGCCATCCTCCAGTTGCACAAGCAGCGTGTGGCCGTCGCGGAAGCGCGCTTCGCCCCGCACCAGCTCGATGTTCGGGTTCCCATCCAGGATGGCTTCGTACTTGGCATGGCGCAGCTCGTCGACGCGGGCTTGCTGTTGGGCGAACAGACGCGTGCGATCAACGGCGGGTTCGCCCGCGGCAATGCCATCGTCGAAGGGGCTGGTCCGCCGCACATGCGCGACGTGCGCCCCGCGGATCATGATCTTCGAGGGCACGCAGCCGACGTTGACGCAGGTGCCGCCGATCGTGCCACGTTCGATCAGCGTGACCTGGGCCCCCAATTCGGCGGCCTTGAGCGCGCCGGCCATGGCGCCGCCGCCGCTGCCGATGACGGCGATCCGCAGGCGCGCCGGCGCTTCCGCCGAATCCGCAGTGTTCGATGGGCTGCGCGACTTGAGCAGCCCGCCCAGGGAACCCAGCACCTTGCCGATGCCAGAGGGCTTCGTATCTGAGGTTGCTATGGCCTCGCGCTCCACAGGCTCCGCGAGCCGGTAGTTGCGCGGCAAGGCTGCGTTCAATTGCTCCAGCGTCAGCGGCTGCGCGCTGCGCACGCGGGCTTCCTTTTTGGGATAGCTGACCGTGACCCCGATGAGTTCCGGCACCGATTGCAGTGCCTTCTCCACGTGGTTGGCGCAGTCCGCGCAGGTCATGCCGGTCACGTTCAAGATGAGTTCGTTCATGGTGTTCCTAACTAAGAATCGGGTCCGATGTCGGAGGCGACGGCGTCTGCGAGCCGTGGCGAAATGAGAGGAGCCGCCTGTCGTGGCACGGGAGACGCCTTCGTAATCAGCAGCAATACGGCGCGGCCACTATCAGCAAAAGCGCGATGCCGACGATGATCCCAATCGCATAGAAATCGTCTTTCTTTGAGAACAGCCACGCCTTCATGGGTTGCAACGTCTCGTCGTCGGATTAACAGGGATTAACAGCAGTCTGTCTGGTCATGGCTTGAATTGCTGCCGGCTTTGCGCGGCCGGGAAATCAAGTCCCAGATCGCAACCACGATCATGAGCACCAGGCCGGGATACAGCAGGAAGCCGCTTCGCTGGTCCAAAGCCCGCATCACGAACACGGCGGCCAACACCAGGAGCGGGCCAGCCACGCCCAGTGCTCCCCGGAACCATTGCCCGTGACGACGCCAACTGATCACGTTGGCCAGGAGCGCGATGCCGGCGAACAGGGGGAGCAGGAAGCGGATAAACAGCCCTTCGTACTGACTCAAGAAACCCAGGCCGATGGCGGCGCCGAGGCTGCCAAGGGCGGGAAAACATGCGGCACAACCGATCGCCGCAACGATGGCGCCGATGACACCCGCTTTATCGGCGGCGCGAGTGACGGGATCAGGATTGATGGTGGGCATCAGGACGGCCTCCAGAGCTTCAGTTCTTGGCAGTGGACGGATAGCCCACGTTGGTCGTCGCGTCGGTGAGCGCCTTGAGCGTGGTCTTGGTGTCGTCGTAGGTCACGACGGCCTCCTTGGGCTCCCACGTGACCTTGACTTCGACCACGCCATCCACCTTCTGCAGCGCCTTCTTGACGGTGATCGGGCAGGTCGCGCAGGTCATGCCCGGCACGGCGAGCGTCACGGTCTTGATGGCGGCCCAAGCCGGAGCGGTGAACGCGAGGCCCAGGGCGAGAACGGCGGCAAGTTTCTTCATGTGCGGATCCTCCAGAAGGGTCAGTAGAACAACGGTGCGAGGTAAGGGAACGTCAGCGCCAGCAGAACCAAGGCGGCGACGATCCAGAACAACACTTTGTAGGCGGTCTTGACCTGCGGCACGGCGCAGACGTCGCCCGGCGCGCACTCGGCCGCCGGCCGGTAGATGCGGCGCCAGGCGAAGAACATGGCGATCAGCGCCGCGCCGATGAAGATCGGACGGTAGGGTTCGAGCGCAGCCAGGTTGCCCAGCCACGCGCCGCTGAATCCCAGGGCCACCAGCACCAGCGGGCCGAGGCAGCACGCCGAGGCCAGGATTGCCGTGATGCCCCCGGCGAGAAGGGCTCCAGAGCCCGTTTTGTTGGTGTTTTTCATCGAGATGTCGAGCTCCATTACGATTCAACGCTTGCACCTTACTGCCGTACTTCAGTACGGAGTCAAGCATCCTGCTCAGAGGTGGCCTGCCCAGCGTGGGGATGAACTGCGCCCGCGGGCAGCAACGTGGCGGGGGTCACTACGGTCTCCCATTGCGCCTGCGATCCGAGATGCTGTTGCAGCACATCTCGCGCGCCAGCCACCAGCCGAGTGAGGCGGGTTTCGATGGGAATTTCCTCCTCCGCGATGAGCACATCCCGGAACGCGCACGCCAGATCGCATTGCAGCGCGGATCCGTCGGGCAACGGCACGCGCTCACGCGACAGGAGCAGTACGAGCCGCGCCGCGATGGTGTGCGCCTCTTCCTCGCTGAGCTGATCGACGGTCTCGCGTCGATACCAGTGCTGCGGGTCCGGAAAGGTCGTGAGCAGCGCCGATGACGGCGCCGCGGGGACGGCTGCAACGTCGCTGATGCCACCGAGGGCGGTCCGTAGCCGGCCGACCTGCTGATCGACGTCGAGTGTGCGCCGCCATTCGACCGCTATCACGTCACCGTGCCGGTGCAGCCAAGCACACTCGATGTCGAATTGCTCTTCCAAGCGCGCCAGCACGGGTTTGGCGCGGCAACCGCAGCCGATCTGCGGGACTGCCTCGCACACCAAGGGAGCTGAGTAGAAACCAACGAACGCGGGCATAGGCTTCTCCGGACGGGCCGAATGGCCGTAAGCTACCTCCGTAGTCAGGTACGGAATCAAGTGACATGACGAGCAATCCGGAAAGCCTGACCATCGGCGCCTTCGCCAAGGCGGCCGGGGTCAACGTCGAGACGATCCGGTTCTACCAGCGCAAGGGGCTGCTGCTCGAACCGGAGAAACCCTATGGCGGCATCCGCCGCTACGGTGCGGCGGATGTCGCGCGGGTGAAATTCGTGAAATCGGCGCAGCAGTTAGGCTTCAGCTTGGACGAAGTCGCACAACTGCTCAAGCTGGAGGACGGCACGCATTGCAGCGAGGCGGCCGAACTCGCCTCCCTGCGTCTGGTCGATGTGCGCGCCCGTCTGGCTATGCTCATGCGCATGGAGTCGGCGCTCTCCAATCTGGTGAAGGAGTGCAGCACGAGCCGGGGCCAAGTGT
Source organism: Pseudoxanthomonas sp. SE1 (assembly GCF_029542205.1). Classification (NCBI taxonomy): domain Bacteria; kingdom Pseudomonadati; phylum Pseudomonadota; class Gammaproteobacteria; order Lysobacterales; family Lysobacteraceae; genus Pseudoxanthomonas; species Pseudoxanthomonas sp. SE1. The sequence continues at coordinate 379,149 of NZ_CP113783.1, forward strand.
CCTGCCCGCTTATCGCCGCGCTGCACTGAGCCGCATGACGAAACTGGATCGCTATCGCGACGCCACTACACGCAAGAATCACCCGCCGCAGCCATGAGTCGGCCGTGCGTCACTTCGAGGTCGAATGGGGTGGTCCCACGCGTACGTCCGCTTTGGATGAAAGCGGACTCTGGTCAACACCAGCATTCCGATCACTTCTCGCCGGAACTGTGGTCAACGTTAACCAGCGCACGCAACTTTGATCAATCCAGCATCTTCCCGCAAACGTAGCCGGCGAAGAGGGCGATCACACCGCCGGCCGCCAGTGTCGGCCGCAGGGCCGACGGCAAGCTCGGGGCAAAGTAGATCGCCGCCAAGCCACCGCCGATCAGTCCCATCGCCCAGCGCAACAGCTGTCGCTGCCGATGCGCATGCCATTGCCGCTGCCGCTCCTGCACCAACCGCTGTTCGTGGGCAAACAAGTCGTAGTCGCAGTGAACGCACTCTCGCGTCGCCTGCCAAGTCCAGCGGTCGCATTGCGGACAAATCCGACCATTGCGATGATGCGGCGGCGGCCCCTTGGGTGTGTCCGGCACCAGGACGACGACCGGCGGTGCCGGATCGGGCAGCCTCGGCGCTGGACGCGGCTCCGGCGCTGTCTCCGGCTCGGCTTCGGCCAGCAATTCCTCCACTTCCTTGCGAACGGCGGCGGCAGATGCGTGCTCCAGAACGGGCCCGCGCACCGGCAGGCGGGTGATTTTCGGATCGTCGCGGAACTCGTCCACCGCGCCCGCCTACGCCGTCAGCGACAAAACATCAGCCATCTGCGCCGGATCGACCTTGGCTCGGTCCCTGAACTGCAAGTACAGCACCTTGATCAGCCGCGCTTTCTTGGCCGGCGCCAGCTTCTTGTGGGTGCGCTGCAGATGCGATTCGACCCCGATGATCACCGCCTCCAGAATATCGGGCTTGACCGAGGCGCCGGCTTTGCGGGGATCGCGGCCAGGGCCGATCAATACCCACAGAGGGTCGAGGCCGAACACGGCGTGCAGCGTGGTGAGCACGGCCGCCGGCAGTTCGCGCTCGCCGCGCTCGTAGTTCTGATAGGCCCGCGGCGACAGGCCGAGTCGCTCGGCAAACTCGATCTGGGACAAGCGCTGGTCTTCGCGAACCGCCGCCAGGCGCTCGCCCACGGCGAGATTGTCATCGCTATTTGACAGCTTACTCATTTGTGCTAGCGTTGGCCTCACTTGTCACGCGGACGCTACCACATGACCCGGGCCCAGCGACAGCACGAACGCATAAAAATGCAGCTCCGGCTGCGCGGCAGCTCCTTGGCGGAAGTCGCTCGGGAGCTGGGAGTGACGCGGACCACGGTCACCGCGGTGTGCCAGGGGCGCTGTCGGTCGCAGCGGATCGAGCTGGCCATCGCCGGCAAGTTAGGCATGACGGCCGAGCAGCTCTGGCCCGAACGGCATCGGGCACCAGCCAATGAGGGAGTACCCGCCATGACCTAGACATTCTAGGCGGGAAAAGCACAAGCCCCCGACGTGTCGAGCGCCGAGGGCCTGAGGAAGCAGAAGCAGTTGGTGCCTGCATCCTCCGTGATTTTCCCCTGACCGTCAAGCCGGACCGGCGCGCAAGCCCGGTTCAGAGGGAACCGTTGCCTGCGTTCGGCCGAAGCGTCGCCGTCGGGCCACTACGGACTGCAGGAGGAAGGATGAAAAGCCTGAAAGACGTGTGTCGTTTGATCTTGACCACGCCGCTGTCGAATCGCCGCATCGCCGACGCCACTCATGTCTCGCCGAACACGGTCTGCCGCTACCGCGAGGTCTTGAGCGAAAAGGGGCTGGACTGGGAGGCCATTGGCGCCCTCGATGACCAGGAGATTGATCGGCGGCTCAACACGGGCCGCAGCCAGTTGCTCAAGGCGTTCATCGAGCCGGACTGGAACGACATCGACCGCGAGCTGCGCAAGGTCGGCGTCACGATCCGATTGCTACACGAGGAATACGCCGCGAGCCTGACGTCGGGCGCGATGTCGGAATCGGAGTTCCGCCGACGCTACGAGAAGCACCGCCGGGCCCATGGCCTGGTGATGCGGCAGATCCACCCGCCGGGCGAATCGCTGTTCATCGACTACTCGGGCAAGCGGCCGTCGATCACCGACTCGGCCACCGGCATCGCAACGCCCGTGGAGTTGTTCGTCGCGGTGATGGGGGCCAGTCGCAAGACCTTCGCCCTGGCCACCGACAGCCAGAAACTGCCGGACTTCATCGAGGCGCACACGCAGGCGATGCGCTTCTTCGGGGGCAGCACGCGTTACTGGGTGCCGGACAACCTCAAGTCCGCCGTCACCAAGCGCTCGAAGGACGACGGCGCGCTGATCAACGCCACCTACAGCGAATGCGCCCGGCACTACGAGGTATTGGTGCTGCCGACCCGGCCGCGCCGGCCCAAGGACAAGGCGAGTGTCGAGGTCGGCGTGCTGGTGGCGCAGCGCTGGGTCCTCGCCCGACTGCGCAACCGCGTCTTCTACTCGCTGACGGAGCTCAACGCCGCCATCCGCGCCTTGCTCGACACGTTGAATGACCGCCCGATGCGCTCGGCCGGCGGCAAGACCCGCAACCAGCTGTTCGCCGACCTGGACCGGCCGGCGCTCACGCCCCTGCCACCCCAGCCCTACGAGTTCGCCGACTGGCTGCTCAATGTCCGGGTGGGGCAGGACTACCTGGTGATGGTCGACGAGCACTTCTACTCGGTGCCGTTCCACCTGGTCGGGGCGAAGGTCAATGTCCGCGTCTCGCCGCGAGAAGTGGCTGTCCTTCACCGCGATCGCCGCGTAGCCACGCACCCGCGTTCCCACCAGAAAGGTGGTTACAGCATTCTCGCCGAACACCGGCCGGCGGCGCATCGGGTGTTTGCCGAGAACAAGCCGGCGTCGCTGCTGAGCTGGGCGACGGCCCAGGGCGGCGCCGTGCATGCGTTCATCCAGCACCACATCGAACGCCACCGGCAGCCGACGCTCTCGGTGCGGGCCTGCCAGGGCCTGCGCCGGATGGCGGAGCAGTACGGCATGGCGCGCCTGCAGGCCGCCTGTGGTCGCGCGAACGCCATCGGCGCCCCCAGCGTCCACTCCGTGGAATCGATGCTGCAGCGGGGCCTGGAAAACGCCCCGGTGGCCGTCGACCAGGCCGCCAACGACACCCCCATGCCGACGCACGACAACGTGCGCGGCGCCGAGTACTTCCAGACCCCCGACGAAGGAGAATAACGATGTCGATCGAACAAACCATGGACCTGCTTGGCCAGTTGCGCCTGACGGGCATGCGCGCGGGACTCGAACACCAGCTGACGCAGCCGGTCTACGCCGAGCTGCCGTTCGAGCAGCGCTTCGGCCAGCTGGTGGACGCCGAGGCCAGTCAGCGCGACAGCCAGCGGCTCAAGCGGCTGCTGTACAACGCCAAGCTCAAGGTGCAGGCCGAGCCGGAGGCGATCGACTATCGGCCGGGCCGCGGCCTGGATCGCGCGGTAGTCGCCGACCTGCTGACCTGCGGCTGGGTCGAGCGCCGGCAGAACGTGCTGATCACCGGCCAGACGGGCACGGGCAAGACTTGGCTGGCCTGCGCCTTGGCGATGCAGGCGGCGCGCAAGGGCATGTCCGTCGGCTACAAGCGTGTCGGCCGCCTGTTGGAGGAAATGGAGATCGCCCACGCGGACGGCTCCCTGGGCAAGCTGCGCAACCAGTTGGCCAAGATGCAGTTGCTAGTGCTCGATGACTTCGGCTTGGTGCCGCTGAACTCGCGGGGTCGCGCCGACCTGCTGGAAGTGCTGGATGATCGCGTCGGCAGCGGCGCCACCATCGTGGCGGGCCAGATGCCGGTGAAAGAATGGCATGCCTTCATCAACGATCCGGCCCTGGCCGATGCCATCCTCGATCGCCTCATCCACAGCAGCCACAAGCTGGCCCTCAAGGGCGAGTCCATGCGCAAGCAGAAAGCCAGCGGCTAAAGGTCTCCAGGGTGGTCAGTCAAGAAGCACTGGCCACCCTGAATGTCCTGATCAGTTCTGGCGACGCTGTGCAGTTCTGAAAACACCGGTCTGGCTGGCGACGGTGAGCAGTTCTGAAAACGGTGATCAGTTGAGCTGGCGACGCTGGTCAGTTTCGCTGGCGACGGCGTGCAGCTGCCTGGCGGTATGTAATCTTCGTAGAAGTAGCTGTAGACCTTGCGGTGCGGATTGATCTGAAACAGATCACTTTGGTGCGGTGTTTCGCGCCAGTGGAAGCCTTGCTGCATCGAGAAAGACATATCGGTCCTGCTAGTTCGTCGTACGCACGCCCTTCGATGGCGAACGGACGCGAAGATTACGGATTGCCTGTCGAAACCCCGTCAACGACGGCTACTAGCCCTCGCGATTCTTCAGCTTCTAGACGGGATGTCCGCGCGTGAAACAGAAGCGGACCGATGCGCTCTGCCGTTCCACGACTTCTCCAGGCCAGATGCATCAATGGGTTTCGGCTGTTCAGCGAAATACTAATAGCGAGGGCAGCAGCTGCAGGACTAGGCTTTTATGCCCGGTCGCATCCCGTGCGACTAGGTCGCCAGAGGATGCGCGCCATGTTCATCGCCACCGAGACCACCGCCCATCTGTTGGGTCCTGCCGCAATCGATCCGATCGCGCTCTTCTTGCCGATGGGGGCTGTGGCGGCTCGTGCCGGCTTCCCATCGCCGGCCGAAGACTTCCAAGACGACGCGCTGGATCTCAACGGCCTGCTGGTGAAGAACGCGCCCGCGACCTTTCTCTACCGGGCTGAAGGTTGGTCTATGCTGCATGCAGGTATTTGCGATGGCGACATTCTCGTAGTCGATCGTTCGGTGACCCCGCGCGATGGGGATCTCGTGATCGCCACCTGGGACGGTAACCAGCCGACCTGCAAAGTGCTGAAGGTCTGTGCAGACCACCTCGAGCTCCATAGCCGCAACCCGCACTTCCAGCCTATCGTCCTTGCGCCGGGCACAGAAGCCGAGGTCTTCGCCGTCGTGAGCGTGGCCCGGCAGATTCAGAGAGGCCGCCAGCGTGTTCGGTCTGGTTGACGGCAACAACTTCTACGCCAGTTGTGAACGGGTCTTCGATCCGGCCATTAGGCAAAAGCCCGTTATTGTCCTGAGCAACAACGACGGCTGTGCCATTGCTCGCAGTGCTGAGGCTAAAGCGCTGGGCATCAAGATGGGGCAGCCGATCCACTTGGTACCACCGACTCTGCGAAGGCAGCTGGTCGTGCGCTCGGCCAACTTCGCCCTGTACGGCGACATGAGCGATCGCGTTGTGGCCATTCTCCGTGAGTCTGCGCCGCGGGTTGAGGTGTACTCCATCGACGAGTCTTTTATCGACCTGGCGGGGATACGTGACCGCGAGGCATTCGCGCGGGATCTCCGGGAGCGTGTCCAACGATGGACGGGAATCCCTAACTGCATTGGTATCGCCCCTACCAAGACACTGGCTAAGCTGGCCAACAAGTTGGCTAAGAAAGGTGATGGCGTGGTCATGCTGTCGAGCCGCGAGGCGCAGCGGTCGGCATTGGACGACTTCCCCGTCTCAGACGTGTGGGGAGTGGGACACCAGTGGACAGCCAAGCTAGCTCCGCTGGGTATCACGACGGCTGGCCACCTTCGGGATGCGCCCACGGACCTCATCCTGGAGAAGTTCGGCGTTGTCATGACCCGAACTCAACGAGAACTACGGGGAACTCCCTGCGTGGGCCTTGAGGACATCGAGCCCGATCGCAAGCAGATCATGGTGAGCCGTTCCTTTGCAGCACGGGTAGAGGACCACGAAGCTGTTGCTCAAGCCATGGCGACCTTTGCCGTGCGGGCCTGCGAGAAGATGCGAAGGCGAGGATTGGTGACCGCCGCCATAGGCGTGTTCGCCAGTACAGATAGCTTCCGCCCGGAACTGAAGCAGCACCATCCGGCGCGGACCGTGAACCTTCCAACGTCCACGGGAGACACCCGAATTGTCCTGGCCACCGTCCGCCAATTGCTGAGGGGAATGCTCCGGCCTGGCTATGGCTACAAGAAGGCTGGCGTGAATCTAATGGACTTGGGGCGTCCAAGTGAGTTGCAGGGTGACCTGTTCGCGCCAACGATAGCCGGCGACGACGAGCTCATGAGCGTGGTCGACAGGATCAATCGCCGCTTCGGCCGTGGAGCTGCAGGGTTCGGGGCGAGCGCATGGCAACCTAAGCCTGCCTGGGGCATGCGCCAACAGATGCTGTCGCCCAACTACACCACGTCATTCCGCGACCTTCCCCGCGCCGCCTGCTAGGTTACACATGCTCTTTCGCAGCCAGGAACGAGAGAAGTTTCCGTACGAGTACCCAACACATCTGCTTGAGATGGTCGCAGGACTGCCTAAGGCGCCCGGCGTGTACCAATTCCACGGCGATGGGCAGTCCGTCCCTCTGTACATCGGTAAGAGCGTCGACATACGGACCCGGGTGATGAGCCATCTGAGGGAGCCGCGCGAGGCTCGGCTGCTGGCTCAAACGCGGTCCATCACGCACGTCCGTATGGCGGGCGACATCGGGGCAAGGCTGCTTGAGGCGCAGCAAATAAAGGCGCTGCAGCCCCTATACAACAAGAAGCTTCGGCGGACTCACCGGATATGCTCTATCGCCTTGGATCTGGGCGAAGTCCGCTATGCCTTCTCCAATGAGCCAGACTTCCGGCATCGACCAAGTCTGTACGGCCTATTCGGCAGTAAGGCTACTGCTCAGGAAGCTTTACGAGCGCTGGCCGACGAGCATGAGCTCTGCTATGCGCGCTTAGGTTTGGAGAGGACCCCTGGAGGCCGCCCCTGCTTCCGGCACTCGATAGGCCGATGCGGGGGTGTGTGCGCCGGCAAAGAGGAAGGCGCCGAACATGACGCAAGAGTTTTTGCTGCCCTCCAAACGATGGAGGTTATGCGATGGCCCTATGAGGGCAGGGTGGCGATTGAGGAGCGCGACGGGTCATTCCGCAAGCTCCACGTGATCGATCGGTGGACGTACTTGGCAACGGCTGGAAACCTTCGTGAGGCCCGTCGAATCAGTGGAAAGGCCGGCGACTTTGATCGGGACAGCTACCACATTCTGTCCACGGCAATTGCGGCCGGCTCTATGAAGTTGACACCCCTGCAGGTTTAGCGGTCGCAAAAACATGCAAGGCGCAACGTCTGGCAGTTACTCAACTACGCTACAACAACTCCCAGCGGCTACGGCCTAAGCTTCTCGTTTCGGCCTACCTCTCTGCTTGCTCTGCTAGCCGCGGCGATACCTCAATCAGATCTGTTTCGCAGTCGCTCCACCTCAAGCCTTAGCTCGAGGTTCTCGGTGTGAAGCCGTGAAATCTCATCGGCCGCAGCCGACGCGCGACTCGAAGTTACTCGCCGCTGAGAGTCTCTTATATATGCTGCTTGACTCGTGACATTCGCATGGCCGAGGGCGGCTGCTAGAGACAACGCAATCGAATCGCCGCCAGTGTCGAGCCCAAGCTCAAGTCTCGCATCAATCTCGCGAGCAATAAACTCATTCGTGTACCCACGTCGCCAAGAGTGCAGGCCAGAGCCTCTCGGCCAACCAAGGGCGCGCGCAGCCCTGCAGAAGATGGCCGATGCTGAATGTGGCGACAAAGGCCTGCCCGTCTTCTTGCTTAAAAAGAGTGCTGAACCATGCTCCACGCCATCCTTTACGAAGGAACGGCGAGTTGTTCCGATGAACTCTAGAACTTGCACCGCCGTACGCTGCGGAACGGAAAATGAATTGCTGTAGCCAAACTTTTGCTCGCGCGGCCTCACCCACAACTCTTCCATATCGTCTGTCGCCTGCGCAAAGTCCTCGACTGTAAGGCTCATGATTGATCCGCGTCGCCACCCTACATTCCATGCGAGCTCGAAAATTAGACAGTTACGCCGTGCTGTGGGTTCATCAAGCATCGAGTAAAAGTAAGACGCCAGCTCAGATCGATGCTTGTTCGATGGAACAAACGCCATTCGATGCTTGCTGGCCTCCCCGGCGTTCCGAAAGCAGAGGGGGTACCTGGTGGCATGACCTAGCCTACGTGATCGCTTTAGGCCAGAGCGGTCTAGCAGGAGACTGCTGGTAATCGGGTACCCATGTGCGCCGATCAGCGATCGGCATTGTCCATAGTGCACATCCTTTTGCAGCCAAGCGAAGAAGATATACAGAGTGCGCAGTTCGAGATTGACAGACCTTAGTCGAGCTCTTTCATCGCCGCTTGAGTTCTTGCCAAAAACGCCAACCCTGAAATCCCGGTAAGACTTGAGTACATGATCGGACGACTTCCAAAACTCTATGTGGTTACATTCCAAGTACTCGTAGTACTTGAAGATCGCGTAAGCACGCCCTTCAACCGTCTTAGCGCTCAGCTGCGCTACGTCCACACTGAATATAATGAAGTCTAGAAAATGCCACACAGACCGTCCCGATCCGTCAAAGAGGTGCCAATAGACGCGGCCGCGGGTGTCGGCATCCTTGGCAAGACTGGGCAGCTGGCGGGAATCGACAATTTTCACGAAGGGTCTCTCTGTCTAATTCCAGGCGGCTAGCTCCCGATGGACGGACTGCGCGCGGAAACTAGCGGAGCCACCTTCGAAAGTGCGGCAGTTAGCTCAGCGCACCGAGCCTTCTCTAGGTGAAGTTGCTCGGACAAGGAACTAAAGACACGTTCAAACTCATTACGCTCTCGCTCAAGCTTTGTGCTCAGCGAATCGCGCTCAAGGACAAGCTGGCGAACAGCGCGCTGTTGCTCTCTTATCTCAGTAATCCGAGTCTTTAGTGTCGACTCCAGCGCCCGAATTCTTGCTTCAAGTTCTCGAAGGCGAGCGGGACGGCCAGAGAGCCTTTGAACCTCTGCGCGCGCCCTAATCGCAGCTAGCGCTTTGAGTACAAGTTCCACGCTTTGAGGCCGTTTGGAGAGAGTGTCATTGCCTGTAGAAGTGAACTTAGGCAATGACTCGACGATCGACGGCGAGTTCTGAGATCCATCCCACAACTTGAATTGTCTAACGCTAGTCGGGAAAAACTCGAGAACTTTGAGATCATGATGGTCAAGAAGCTCACGGCCGTCGGAGTCTCTGGACGTCGGAATGCCATTCTCCGCCCACGCCTTAAGAATCATAAGCTTGTTGTCAATCGACCTCTGCGCGGCGTCCCTTGCAACAACTGATCGATGAGTTCTGCTGACCATTCTTCCTAATCTCCAAATTGGCCACTCTACTTTGATCCACCCATATTCTTTTCCAGCATCGCAACAAGCGCACGGAGATTGTTGAGATCATGCTCGGCGCGCGCGTGCATCATCCCCGGAAGCAGCTTGGATGCCGCATCCGATTCCATACGAGCAAGTTCCGCAAGAATGTTGGGAAAATAGTTGTCGTCACTGTAATGGAAAGGACAACTGCTACACAAAACCGATGACGCATGCTCTCTGGCGGGCGATCTGCCTGTGCCGCATTTTCCTCGGAGCGATCTGGTGTGCGCCGGGGAATGACATTGGCCGTGCTCCATTGGATGAATCGAATAGCCGCCGTGCTCCAGCCGCTTGACTATGTCTTCGCTCGCCTCATCGGCTACAAATGTCGCTGAAAGCGCTAGCCGCCGATACATAGAGCGCACAAGACGGCCAAAGCCCCCCGAGCAGGGCTTGCCCGAGACTATTGCTTCTACCGTCAGCCGAAATTTCTCTCTTCCAACCGCGCTGACGATACTCTGCAGGTCTTCAAAAGTGCCGTCCAGTGACGCTTTCATAGAGCTTGTGGCAATGGATAGGCGATCACCGCCAAGCTTTCTCCTTATCCGCTCGGCGAGAGGTCGTGCGGAGTTGTCTGTGACGTACACGCGTGTCATGGCTACGTCTAGATGGCGCAAGTGCTGCTTCAATGCTCGAAGGTCAGGTTGATCGTATTGATGGTAGTAGAGAATCGCAAAAAAGCGGCGAAACATGTGAGAAGTGATGTGAGGGCTTTGATTGTCGCCGTAAGCGAATGCAAGGAAGGTTGCGAGTGAGCGCGTCTTGGAGGACTCAACGATGAATGAGAAGTGATGCTCATTCTTGTTTCGGCGCGCTGGTGAACGCCTGCCGCACGCGAACAGGCTATTGGTTTGCTCTCCGTCGGTCGTTGATGCCAACACGTTCTTGATGGATTGCAGGCATCTGAAGGCATCCGCCGTAGTGCGGTTGACATAGAACTCATGTCGAGCGCAATAGGTCTTCTCAATATAGAAGTTCGCACGGAAAACAGAGAGTGCCTCATCCACAACAAGCAAATCGCCAACGCGAATTCCCAGTATAGGATCGCAAACCTCACGACTACGCCGCGCGTTCATTGCGGCTATGATGATCGCGCATCCGCCTTGAACGATTCCAATAACTTGATCGACTGTCCAGCTCTCGTCAGTCTTCCCATATACACCACTGGCGACCCAGCGCTGTAGCGGCTTTCCCAGGATTGCCTCCAACAGAATTGTTGATTTCTGTTGGGAAAGCCACTCGCCCTGCAATGGTTCATCACTAGCCCTCCCTGCACATGCTTCGGCCGCATCTGCGAGCAGTTCTATCAGTGCAGGTGCAAGCTCGTAAAGAACTCTAATGGCTTTTCCAATTAGACTAGCTGCGTGTTCGATGCTTAGGTTCGGAGTTCTTTCCGAAGGCGTAGAAGCGAGGCGGCGAGCATCGATGTTCGGAGACTGTGAGATTCGTACAAGGGGTCGGTCGACGGACTTCGGCAGGCTGCAGTAGTCATTGATGTGACTCAGTGTGTTTCGCAATGAGAACTCTGTTGGAGCGGAGACCTCTGAGTCTCGACGTTCAAGCCAAGTAGGCCCAATGGGCGCGCCTGCAATGTGCTCGAGCCGCTCCCGTATGGCCTTGGATACGGGAAGGCGTCCTCCCCAGCCAATGCGTTGTATCCAGAATGGTGCGCGTATTGATTCCAAAAAGTTCATGCCCCCTGCTCGCTTGCAGAAGTGGAACGCTTGGCTGGGATCGAAGGACGACAAGACGACGCTATCGATCGCTGAGTGCCATCTTTCGGTAATCCCCCCGCGGATTAGCTGACACCAGAAGTGGAATTTTCTCGTACGCTTTCCCGAGGAGGTTCCATGAAGAAGTCCCGATTCACCGACAGCCAGATCATTGCCGTGCTCAAGCAGGCCGAAGGCGGTACGCCCGTGCCTGAGCTGTGCCGCGAGCACGGCATCAGCTCGGCGACGTTCTACAAGTGGCGCAGCAAGTTCGGCGGCATGGAGGTGTCCATGGTCGCGCGGATGAAGGAGCTGGAGGAAGAGAACCGGCGCCTGAAGAAGATGTACGCCGACGCCCAGCTCAGCGCCGACCTGCTGAAGGAGGCGCTGTCAAAAAAATGGTGAGGCCATCTCAACGCCGGGAGATGGCCCGAACAACGGTCGAAGGCGGACGCACGAACATCCAGCACGCCTGCCGGACATTCGAGGTGAGTCAGACCTGCTACCGGTACCAGGCCAAGGCTTCGGACGAGAACGCCCGGATCGCGGACTGGCTGGTGCGATTGACGACGACGTATCGCGACTGGGGCTTCGGTCTTTGCTTCCTGTACCTGCGCAACGTGAAGGGCCTGGGCTGGAACCACAAGCGGGTGTACCGCATCTACCGGGAGTTGGAATTGAATCTGCGGATCAAGCCAAGGAAGCGACTTGTGCGCGAGAGGCCCGAGGCGCTGGCCGTGCCGGAGTCGATCAACCAGATCTGGTCGATGGACTTCATGCACGACCAGCTGGCCGATGGCCGCAGCTTCCGGTTGTTCAACGTCCTGGACGACTTCAATCGCGAGGGGCTGGCCATCGAGGTGGACTTGTCGCTGCCCTCTGCCCGGGTGATCCGATCGTTGGAACAGATCATCGAATGGCGTGGCAAGCCGCGTGTCATTCGCTGCGATAACGGACCTGAATACATCAGCGGGGCACTGCTGGCGTGGGCGGAACGCAACGGCATCCGGATCGAGCACATCCAGCCGGGCAAGCCACAGCAGAACGCCTACGTTGAACGTTACAACCGCACGGTCCGCTACGCCTGGCTGGCCCGTACCCTGTTCGACACCATCGAGCAGGTGCAGGACAAGGCCACGCGCTGGCTATGGACTTACAACCATGAGCGCCCGAACATGGCGCTCGGCGGCATCACACCAGCCATGAGGCTGGCGATGGCCGCATAGCTCCACTTTTGGCGACTGCTAAAAATGGGGGGATTACCTTTCCTCTACATGAAGTGCGCCGGGCCAGCCTCCGGCTGCGTACGCACGAGCAAGTTTGCTTGCGGCATCTGAGTCGAAGTCGGTCAGTCTGTAGATCCCGTGTGATCTGCACCAATCCACAAAGTGCCGGAAGGCGATGGCGCGACTGCCCACAAGCATGCGATTTGGAGAGTTCAACCTGGACTTCTTCGCTAATCGATCAACTAAAGCGATGAGCGTATGCAGGTGGCATTCGTGGTCAGCGAGCGTTGAGACTTTCGGGTGCGCTGGGGTTGGCGGTAGAAAGAATGCTCGGAGGTCAATCTTCTGCGAGCAACGACCATCGCTGAAGACGAGATCTGGGTCCGCCCAGTAGATCTCCCGAGTAGACGGAATGTAAGGGGATTGCAACGCTGCGAGTTCAACTCGCTCAATGGTGGTGCGATGAGTGCGTGTCATGAGAGTCGACTCGTTGCTTCCATGAGCAAGTCGGGGCGCCGATCATGTATGACATCAAGGAGTACTCGGATGTAAAGAAGTCGGGGCAGATGAACTTTGCAGAACATCTCCGAGTTGCGATGATAGAGGTCAGTCCACCGGGCGCGGTAGAACTCAACGGTCCTTAGTGCGATCTCAATTGAAGTGGGGCTGACGTAGAGCTTGTAGGACGGACAGCCTCCCTCATATTGGCAAAGCACTCCGGCGCAAGGCTGTGGCTCTTTGTTGCGAGAGGAGGGGTGTGACCCCATAGGCGTTGTACAGGTGCCGCCGTCACCAGTGCTCCAAAGATTTGCATTGGCCACGTCTTCTTGATCGAGCCCGATTCTTCTTAACGCTGCATCCCCGCCATCAACGAACATGATGGTGGCCTCGATCTGGCGCTGAAAGCGAAGTATGTTGGCTTCATTGAGCCGGAAGAAGATCGAGTCGCGAAGGTAACTATCTGTAACGGCGAGGTGAGTGTGTCCAAGCAGTACGCGAACTGCCTCAATGTCCTTTTGAGAGAGATATGTGAGAGCCGCTTTTATCGGACGCAGCTCAGCAAGCGTAAAGTTCTCTACTCCGGCTGATTGAAAGAATCGACGAAGCTTGTACTTGTCTGCCGGATCTTGGGGTTTGCGCTGATTGTGTCCCCATCCAAACCAGAGGCGCTCTTCATTGGGCGTTATGAGACCTAGCCTCTTCAGTTGGCTCTGGTTCCACAGAAGAAGTGTAATTGCTTTGTGCGTCAGTCGTGATGATGCCGGTACATCAATGAAAGGTGTATCGTCGTCCGATTTCGACTTGTATGACTGAATGCGGTATTCGTTCTTGTCTGCATCAAGCGTTATGCCCCTGGCAGTGAGGTTGGCTACCGAGGCGATGTTCCACGCTGTGTGGGCCGCAAGCTGTACAAAGATCGCTGTAAGTACTGGATTCGGTAATCGCAAGCTGGAGAAGAACCAGGGTGCGGCGCTGTCGTGACAAATGTATTCGCGCACTTGGGGTACACCCTTAAGGCGCCGGTGGGTGGGGAACCTGAAGAGCGGCCAGCCGCTGTTTGAAAATTCGATTTCGGAAGAATGCAGTATCCGCAGGATGTTGCCCGCGAGGTGCGTTGGTCTCCTGTCGATCTTGCGGAATAAAAAATCGTAGTTTCGGTTGTTAAAAATCCACTTGCGGAGGTTCGTCTCTTCGACTGCATCGATAGAGTCGGGTAGTATTGATTGTTGATAATCGCGGACGAAGTTATAGGTCTCAAAGGCGTGCTCGACTGCGTTCTCAATGGCGGTCAGTTTGGTTTTGAGTGCTGAGCTTGCTTTGTTCTCTAGGTCTTTGAGGTCAAGGTGTCGAATGTGACCAATTTCTTCGGGGATTCTGTCAATTCGAAGTCTACGGGGACGCCTTTGTCGTGGGACAAATTCAATCAATGTCTCTCTTACGCTTTCGCCGTCGGAGAGGCGATCGGGCGCGTACTGAAGCAACGCGCGGATTACGGTGGCGTACGTATGCTTCGTGGATTCGACGTGGCTAGTGCCGGCGAAATAGCGGTCCATGGTTTCGAGGAAGTCTATTAAGCGCTGCTGGCTGATTTCACCGATTGGTGCTTGCAGAAAGTTGACGCCGTCGCCCGAAATGAAGTGAAGCGCTCGCTTCATCTTGTGAAGGATGGCGTGAGAGAGCGGTTCAACAGAGCTTCGGCTCCGTGCCGTAACGAGTGCCTCATGAGCGATGGACCTTCGCGGCCACCTACTAACATCGATTTCAATGGTGGCGGGCGCACGCAGGCCATGCCTGCCGCGCCAGGTAGCAATTCGAATCAGCCGCTTGCCCATTGTCATCCCTGATCCTGATGGTGAAGAGGGCCAAATAGCTGGAATTTTCCGGCTTTGCTATCAGGTACGCGTTTCCAAAGCTACATTAATTATCCGCGACCAGTTGGAACCGCGCGGGGAATTCCGCCGTCCGCGCCGCGCGCGAGACGGTGACGGTGCCGGACTCCAGCGGTTCGCGCAGCACTTCCAGTGCGGCGCGATTCCATTCGGGCAATTCGTCGAGGAACAGCACGCCATGGTGGGCCAGCGAGATCTCGCCGGGACGCGGTTGCGCGCCGCCGCCGACCAGGGCTACCGCGCTGGCGGTGTGGTGGGGTGCACGATACGGGCGTTGTCGCCAGCGGGCCGGGTCAAGTCCGCGCCCGCTGACCGAAGCGATGGCCGCAGCCTCCATCGCTTCGACGTCGCTTGCCTCCGGCAACAGGCCCGGCAGGCGCGAGGCCAGCAGTGTCTTGCCGCACCCGGGCGAGCCGATCAGCAACAGGTGGTGGCCGCCCGCCGCAGCGACTTCCAGCGCCCGCCGCGCATGCGCCTGGCCGCGCACGTCCGCCATGTCGGGGATCGTGGGCGGAAGGGCGGGCGGCGCCTCGGCGGTGGGCAGGGTCTTGCGTCCTTCAAGCATGGCGCAGACTTCCAGCAGGGTGCGCCCGGTGATCGCCCGGCCCTGTTGCGCGAGCGCCGCTTCGGCGCCGCTGGGCTCCGGCACGACCAGGGTGCGCCCGCTGGCCGCGACTGCCAATGCCGCCGGCAGTACGCCGTCCACGGCACGCAGTTCGCCGGTGAGGCTCAACTCGCCGAGAAACTCATAGTCGGCCAGCGTCTCGCGGCGGATCTGGCCACTGGCGGCGAGGATGCCCAGCGCGATGGGCAGGTCGAAGCGGCCGCCGTCCTTGGGCAGATCGGCCGGTGCCAGGTTCACCGTGATCCGGCGTGTCGGGAACTCGAACTGCGCGCACAGGATGGCGGCGCGCACGCGGTCGCGCGCTTCGCGCACCGCGGCTTCGGGCAGGCCGACGATCTGCGTGGAGGGCAGGCCGCCGGACAGATGGACTTCCACGCGCACGGGTGGCGCGGACACGCCCGCCCGTGCCCGGCTGTTCACCAGGGCCAGACTCATGGCGGCGGGGTCAGGACTGCGCGGGCTTGTCGGCCAGCTGGGTTTCCAGCGCGGCCACGGTGCGTTCCAGTGTTTCCAGCTTCTCGCGCGTGCGCAGCAGCACGGCCTGCTGTACGTCGAACTCCTCGCGCGTGACGAGGTCCAGCTTCGCCAGCCCCGCCTGCAGCGCGGACTTGAAGGTCTGCTGCAGTTCTTCCTGCGAATCGCGCAGGCCGGGCGGCACCAGCTGGCTGAGGCGGCGGGCGAGGTCGTCGATGTGGTTGAGGTCGATCATGTCTGTTCTCCGGCAGTGCACCGAGCTTGTGGGCGATGCCGGTGGCATGCCATCGGCGTTCGCTGCGCAGCGTTGTCGGAAAAGTCCGGCGGCGAGGCCGCCATTGAACCGCGACATGACCGGTCGCCGCAACCGCATGCGGTCGCGCCGCGCTATCCTGCGTGCAGCATCCACGGGAGCAAGCTGCATGAAAATGGTCGTGGCCATCATCAAGCCGTTCAAGCTGGACGACGTGCGCGAGGCGCTGGCGGAAACCGGCATCGCCGGCATCACGGTCACGGAAGTGAAGGGCTTCGGTCGCCAGAAGGGGCACACCGAGCTCTACCGGGGCGCGGAGTACGTGGTCGATTTCCTGCCCAAGGTGAAGCTGGAGGTGGCGGTGACCGACGAGCAGGCCGAGCAGGTGGTCGAAGCGATCGTGAAGGCTGCCGGCACCGGCAAGATCGGCGACGGCAAGGTGTTCGTCTACGACCTGGAGCGGGTGGTGCGGATCCGCACGGGTGAGCTCGACGCGGATGCACTGTAGGGGACGGCTGCGATGACCATGGAAACCTTCGAAACGCGTTTGCAGCGGGCGCTTGCGATGCTGGAGTCCAGGAAGCTCGGCAGGAGCACGTACGCGCCGCCGTTGTTCCGGCTGATGTGGAAGATGGGCCTGAAGCTGCCACCCCCGCACATGGCCGGTTTCGCCATCAACGCGACGCTGATGGGCGGGTTTTTCGGCGTGTTCTGGGGCCTCTTCATGTGGCTGCTGATGTGGAGCAGGCAAGGCATGCCCGTGCTGGTCGGCGCTGCCACGGCGCTGCTGGCGGGCCTGCTGTTCGGCCTCACCATGGCCTGGTACCTGCGGCATCAGGCGCGCAGGCATGGGATCCCGCGCTGGCGCGAGTTCGACGCCTGACGACGACATGAAAAAGCCCCGCATCGCGGGGCTTTTTCGTTGTTGCCGCAAGGTGGGCGTGGG
Organism: Pseudoxanthomonas sp. SE1; assembly: GCF_029542205.1. NCBI lineage: Bacteria > Pseudomonadati > Pseudomonadota > Gammaproteobacteria > Lysobacterales > Lysobacteraceae > Pseudoxanthomonas > Pseudoxanthomonas sp. SE1. Next base: position 396,065 of record NZ_CP113783.1, read on the forward strand.
TTACTCGCCCAGCGCCTTCGCCACGAACGGCGGCGCGACGAGCACGCCCGTGTGCAGGTGGGCGGTGTAGTACAGCGTGTCGAACGGCTTGGCCGCCGCATCCGCGTGGCGGAACGCGAAATCGGCGCCGGCCGCCTTGCTGGCGATGGTCACGCTCCACCAGCCGGTCGGGTAGCACGGCTGCGGGAACGGCAGCGTCTTGAACGACTGGAAGCCGGCCTTGCCCATCTCCGCGCGCATGTCCTTGATCAGGTCCAGCAGCGCCAGCGGCGACTCCGACTGCTGCACCAGCAGGCCGTCCGGCTTCAGCGCACGGAAGCAGCTCTCGAAGAACGCCTTGTTGAACAGGCCTTCCGCCGGGCCTACCGGGTCGGTCGAGTCGACGATGACCACGTCGACGCTGCCCGGTTCGCAGTTGGCCATGTAGGCCACGCCGTCGTCGAACAGCAACTCGGCGCGCGGGTCGTTGTTCGACTCGCACAGCTCGGGGAAATACTTTTCCGCCATGCGGGTGACCTGTTCGTCGATGTCGCACTGCGTGGCCTTCTCCACACCCGGATGCTTCAGCACCTCGCGCAGCGTGCCGCAGTCGCCGCCGCCGATAATCACCACGCGCTTGGGTGCGGCGTGGGTGAACAGCACGGGATGGCTGATCATCTCGTGGTAGAAGAAGTTGTCGCGCGTGGTCAGCATCATCGCGCCGTCGATCACCATCAGCTTGCCCCAGTCGGTGCTGTCGTAGATCTCGATTTTCTGGAACGGCGACTGCACCTCGTCCAGCTTGCCGGTGGTGCGGAAGCCGATGGCGGAGCCGGTGTGCGAGAAGTGTTCGATGAACCAGGTGTCGTTGGCGGTCATGGGGTGGTGTCCTGCGAGCGGAAAGCGGAGGTTGTTCCCTTCTCCCTCCGGGAGAAGGTGGCGCGAAGCGCCGGATGAGGGTGCGGCGAAGGCAGCGGCGTCCGAACCATCATGGATTCACCGTACCCTCACCCCAACCCCTCTCCCGAGGGGAGAGGGGCTTGAGCGCGGCGCGCATTGTAACGGACCCATGTGACCGCAGCCTGTAGAATGCGCGTCCGCTCGCCTCACCTTGGAAAACGCCATGTCCTGGTCCACCGACCACGCCCGCAAGACCTACTCCGTCCCGCACTGGGCCGAAGGGTATTTCGACGTGGACGCCGCCGGCCGCATCGTGGTGTCGCCGAAGGGTGCGCAGGGTCCGGTGATCCCGCTGCCAGACGTGGTCGATGCCGCGCGCGCGCAGGGCGCGCAGCTGCCGCTGCTGGTGCGCTTCCCCGACATCCTCGGCGACCGCCTGGGCAAGCTGCAGGCGGCGTTCGCGCAGGCGCAGGCCGACTGGGAGTACAAGGGCGGCTACACGGCGGTCTATCCGATCAAGGTCAACCAGCATCGCGGCGTCGCCGGCACGCTGGCCTCGCATGCCGGCGAAGGCTTTGGCCTGGAGGCCGGCAGCAAGCCTGAGTTGATGGCGGTACTGGCGCTGTCGCGTCCGGGTGGTCTGATCGTCTGCAATGGCTACAAGGACCGCGAATACATCCGCCTGGCGCTGATCGGCCGCAAGCTGGGGCTGCAGACCTTCATCGTCATCGAGAAGCCGTCCGAACTGGCGCTGGTCATCGAGGAGTCGCGCGCGCTGGGCGTGAAGCCCGGCCTGGGCGTGCGCATGCGCCTGGCCACGCTGGGTGCGGGCAAGTGGCAGAACAGTGGCGGCGACAAGGCCAAGTTCGGCCTGTCCCCACGCCAGGTGCTGGACCTGTGGAAGCAGCTGCGCGAAGCCGGCCTGCAGGACACGCTGGGCCTGCTGCACTTCCACATGGGCTCGCAGATCAGCAACGTGCGCGACATCGCCAACGGCATGCGCGAGGCGACGCGGTACTTCGTCGAGCTGTCGAAGCTGGGCGCGACCATCAGCCATGTCGACGTCGGCGGCGGCCTGGGCATCGATTACGAAGGCACGCGTTCGCGCAGCTACTGCTCGATCAACTACGGCATCGGCCAGTACGCCAGCAACATCGTGCAGCCGCTCGCGGAAGCCTGCGAGCAGAACGGCCTGACGCCGCCCCGCATCGTCACCGAGTGCGGCCGTGCGATGACCGCGCACCACGCGGTGCTGGTGGTCAACGTGTCGGAAGTGGAACAGGCGCCGGAAGGCCGTGTACCGCCGTCGCACGACGACGAGCCGTCGGTGATCCGCCACCTGCGCGAGATCCACGGCGAGCTCGACACGCGTCCGGCGGTGGAGTTGTTCCACGAAGCGCAGCACCACCATAGCGAAGGTCTGTCGCTGTATGCACTGGGCCAGATCGACCTGGTGCACCGCGCGCGTATCGATGACCTGTTCTACGCCATCGCGCATGCCGTGCGTGCGCGCCTGAGCAGCGACGAGCGCAGCCATCGCGACCTGCTGGACGAACTCAACGAGCGCCTGGTCGACAAGTACTTCGTCAACTTCAGCGTGTTCGAGTCGATCCCGGACGTGTGGGCGATAGACCAGGTGTTTCCGATCGTGCCCATCGAGCGGTTGGACGAAGCGCCGGCGCGCCGCGGCATCATCGCGGACATGACCTGCGATTCCGATGGCATGGTCAAGACCTATGTCGAGAACGAAGGGCTGGATTCCTCGCTTCCGCTGCACGCGATGAAGCCCGGCGAGAGCTATCGCCTCGGCATCTTCCTGGTGGGTGCCTATCAGGAAATCCTCGGCGACATCCACAACCTGTTCGGCGACACCGACGCGGTGGAAGTCAGCGCAGACGCCGGTGCCGGCTACCTGATCACCCAACAGCGTCGCGGCGATACCACCGACGTGATGCTCGACTACGTGGGCTACAGGCTGGACGACCTGCGTGCGGTGTATCGGCAGCGCGTGGAAGAGGCCGGCCTGCCTGCCGCCGAATCCAGGCTGCTGTCCGACGCGCTGGAGACCGGCCTCACCGGCTACACCTATCTGTCGGACGAACCGCTGGCGTAGCGTGCGCCGTGCGCACGGCTGAGTGATGCCCGATTCCGCGTGACGTGCGCATGGCGCACGCTACGTTTCCTGGATGCTGATCGCTTACGCGGATTACAAGTTGGACGACCTGCGCGCGGTGCATTGCCAGCGCGTGGACGATGAGCCGCCGGCGTAGCGTGCGCCGTGCGCACGACCACGCGATGCCTGATCCCGCGTGACGCGTGACAGGTGCACGCGCCCGCACCTACATACCTGCTTTGTCTTGCCTGAGCAGCGCCAATTGCAGCTCCACGCGCTTGAGCTCCCGCAGCATGCGGTTGGCTTCCATGTGACTGCCCAGGAACGACTTCATGATCATCGTGAACTGGAACAGCACGATGGCCAGCACGCCCCATTGCACGGCAACCAGTGCCTCGGTGGCATGCCAGCTCCGCCACAGCGAAACACCGAAGCCCGCGAAGGCGGCGATGCCGCAGAGGTAGGCCACCCACACCACCCAGCCCAGCGAGCCGCGGAACAGGCCGAACGCCTGCGAGAAATAGCCGGGTTCGCCGTGCCGCGCCAACAGGTCGCGATCCTCGGCCGAGAGGGTCTGCTTGATCAGGTCATCAGTCTTGTTCATCGGTGTTTCCTTCCAGTCGCGCGCGGATCTTGCGCCGCGCATGCATCAACCGGGTCTTGACCGTTCCCGGGGGCACGTCGAGCGCGACGGCGATCTCCGCCACGCTCAGGTCTTCCAGATAGAACAGCGACAGCGCCGCGCGCTGGGGCGCGGGCAGGGCCTGCATTTCCGCCCTGACGATGGCAAGCTCCGACGCGCATTCGCCCGCCGCGTCCTGTTCGCCAGGCATCACCGCCTCAAGCTCGATCTCGACGAGGTGGGTGCGCTCTAACTGCCGTCCCCGGATCGCGCGCGCGCAGCGACGGGTGACGATGCGGAAGGCCCAGGCCGGAAACGCCGCCACGTCGTCCAATCGGCGGAGTCCGCGCAGTATCTCGACCCAGGCTTCCTGGACCATGTCGCGCGCGAGGTCCGGATGACCGGTCAGGCGCCATGCGTGGCGCAGCAGACGCGGCTGCCAGCGCGCGACCAGACGCTCCCACGCAGCGCGGTCACCCGTCCGTGCCGCCGCGGCGAGGTACTCGTCCAGTATCCGTTCCGTGTCCCGCTGCACGCGCCTGCCCCTGTCTCCGTCTATCGGGAATCAAGGTGCCGGAGGGAAGGAAAACGGTTCAATCCGGTGCGGAGAAAGAACAAGGCGACCGGTGCCCTCGGGCAGCCTAGGTGCCGCGATGTACCTGGAAGCCCGCCACCGACTGCGTCACCGGCATGATCTCCAGCCGGTTGATGTTGAGGTGCGGTGGCAGGGTGGCGACGTAGAAGATGGTGTCGGCGATGTCGTCGGCCGTCATCGGCGCGGCGCCGGTGTAGAGCTTGTCCGATGCCTGCTGGTCGCCATGCGTGCGCACCAGGGTGAACTCGGTTTCGGCCATGCCCGGCTCGATCGTCGTCACGCGCACGCCGGTGCCATGCAGGTCGCTGCGCAGCCCCAGCGAGAACTGGCTGACGAACGCCTTGCTGCCACCGTACGTGTTGCCGCCGGGGTACGGATACACGCCGGCGACGGAACTGATGTTGATGATGGCGCCCTTGCGTTCGACCAGCATCGGCAGCAATCGATGGGTCAGCGTGACCAGCGCGGTGATGTTGGTGTCGATCATCGTGCGCCAGTCGGACAGCAGCGCGCTTTGCGCAGGTGCCGTGCCCTGCGCGAGGCCGGCGTTGTTGACCAGCAGGTCGATGTCGCGGAACCCTGCCGGCAACGCGGACAGCGCGGCGTCCATCGCCGCTTCATCGCGGATGTCGAACGCGGCGGCGTGCACCTTGTCGGCACCGATCTCATCCACCAGCGCCTGCAGGCGCTCGGCGCGACGGCCCGTGGCGATCACGCGCCAGCCGGCGGCGGCGAAACGACGGACGGCGGCGGCACCGAAGCCGGAGGTGGCGCCGGTGATGAGGGCGGTGCGGGTCATGGGGATTCCTTGGGGGAGGGGAAACGGGTCGCGGTCAGCGGCGCGCGTACCAGAGCGCGCCCAGCCAGGTCCCGAGCGCGGCGGCGACCACGGACAGCGTCGCGCTGAGTGCGTTCGTGCGCAGCAGGAAACCGAGGGGATAGGACATGTCCGAGGCCGCACCGGCGATGCCGGCCAGCACCGACAGCGTCGCGATCCACACCGCCAGCGTCAGGCCGACGGCGACGATCAGGAAGCGATGGCCTGCCAGCGCGCCGCCCAGCCCCATGCAGAGGGCGGTCACGACGTAGCTGACCGGCGCCAGGAATCCCCAGCGTGTCTGCACCACCTCCTGCCAGTGTGCGGGCAGGACAAGGCCGACCAGCCACGAGGCGACAAGCAGCGAACCCATCGCTGCGGCCGTCGCCACGATCAGGCGCTGCAACGTCGGCCGCGCGGCACTCACTGTGCCTTCACCGCCATCGCAGGCAGTCCGCCGCTGGCGAGTTTCTGCTTCGCCTCGGCGAGTTCGCTCGCCGTGCCATACGGGCCCATGCGCACGCGATAGACGGTCTTGCCGTTGATCTGTGCCGACTCCACGCGGGCGCTCAGGCCCAGCATGGCGATCTTGGCCTTGGTGGCCTCGGCATCGCCCGATGCCCCGAACGCGCCGGCCTGCAGGATGTAGCGTGCGCCGGTGTCCGCGCTGGCCACGGTGGCGGCAGGCTTGGGTGCGGGAGCGGCGTCTGCGGCGCGCGGCGTTTCGGTGGGGCGGGCGGGCGCGGTTTCGTCGATCGGTGTCGGTTGGGTAGCTGCGACGGGAGCCGGCGCAACCGCCACGGGCGTCGTGGCCTGTCCGTTGAGGGCGGCGCGCGCCCTGCGTGCTTCTTCCTCGCGCGCGCTGGCAGCCAGCTCCGCGTCGGACATCTGCACTTCCTTGCCGGGCAGCAAGGTGTAGAAGTCGTACTGGGTTTCCTTCGCGGTCGCATCGTCCGTCGTCGCGGCGGTGGCCGGTGCCTCGCTGCTCGGCGCGTCGGGCACCACGGCTTCCACATCGGCACTGTCGACCGGCGCGGGTTGCGCGTCAGGGTTGGGTGTGGGACGGAAGAAACCGTCGCCGTCCTTCTTGCCCAGTCCCGGCACGACGAAATACACCGCCAGGCCGATCAGCAGGCCGAGGATCAGCCAGACCCACGCGGGCGTGGCCTGACTGGAATTGCGTGTGGCCTGACTCTTGCCGCGCCTCGCTGCCATCTACTGCTCTCCGCTCACATCTTTTCGGGCGCGCTTACGCCCAACAGGTCCAGTCCATTGGCCAGCGCCTGGCGTACCGCCAGTGCCAGCGCCAGCCGCGCATCACGTGCCTGCGCGTCGTCGGTAAGCACGGGCGTGCCGGCGTACCACGTGTGGAAAGCATAGGCCAACTCGCGCAGGTATTGCGCCACGACATGGGGCTCCAGCGATTCGCCGGCCGCTTCCACCACTTCGGGATAGCGCGACAGCTCGACCATCAGCTGCAGTGAGGTCTCGTCGTCCAGGCGCGCCAGGTTCGCCAGTCCGTTTGTCTGGTCGTAGGCGTAACCCTTCTCGCCCGCCTGGCGCAGCAGGCTGCACACGCGGGCATGCGCGTACTGCACGTAGAACACCGGGTTGTCGTTGCTCTGCTGGCGCGCCAGGTCGATGTCGAATGTCAGCTGGGAATCCGGCTTGCGCGCGATCAGGAACCAGCGCGTCGCATCGGCGCTGGTTTCCTCGATCAGGTCACGCAGGGTGAAGTAGCTGCCGGCACGCTTGGACAGTTTTACCTCCTCGCCGCCGCGCATCACCGTGACCATCTGGTGCAGCACGTATTCCGGATAGCCCGGCGGGATACCTTCGTTCAGCGCCTGCAGCCCCGCCTTCACGCGGGCCAGCGAGCCGTGGTGGTCGGCACCCAGCTCGGTGATGGCGCGCTCATAGCCGCGCTGCCATTTGCTGAGGTGGTAGGCCACGTCGGGCACGAAGTAGGTGTAGCTGCCGTCGGACTTGCGCATCACGCGGTCCTTGTCGTCGCCGAAGTCGGTCGACTTCAGCCACAGCGCGCCGCCCTCTTCGTATGTGTGGCCGGAGGCGATCAGCTTGCGCACGGTCTCCTCGACTTTCTGGTCGGCGTACAGCGAGCTTTCCAGGAAGTAGCGGTCGAACGACACGCCGAACGCGGCCAGGTCCAGGTTCTGTTCGCGGCGCAGGTAGGCCACGGCGAAGCGGCGGATGGCGTCCAGGTCCTGCGGATCCTTCTCGCCGGTGACGATGTGGCCTTCCACCTCGACCGAATCGCCGTTGAGGTAGGCCTGCGCCACGTCGGCGATGTAGTCGCCGCGATAGCCGTCTTCCGGCCAGCCTTCGCCATCAGGCGACTTGCCCAGCGCACGCGCCTGGGTGGACTTGGCCAGATTGTCGATCTGCACGCCGGCGTCGTTGTAGTAGAACTCACGCTTGGCGTTCCAGCCGTTGGCGGCCAGTACACGGGCGATGCAGTCGCCGATCGCACCTGCGCGACCATGGCCGACATGCAGCGGTCCGGTGGGATTGGCCGATACGTATTCCACGCCCACCGTGCGGCCGCCGCCGCTGCCGTTGCGACCGTAGGCCGCGCCCTGCGCCAGCGCGGTGGCGACTTCGCGCTGGTAGGCGCCGGGGCTCAGGTGGAAGTTGATGAAGCCGGGGCCGGCGATCTCGACCTTCGCCACGTCGTCGCTCGCCGGCAGCGCGGCCACCAGGGCCGTGGCGATGGCGCGCGGGTTGCTGCGCGCGGACTTGGCCAGCTGCATGGCGGCGTTGGTGGCGAAATCGCCGTGCTCGCGCGTCTTGGGGCGTTCGACCACGAAATCGGGCGTGGCGGCATCGGCGGGCAGGGTGCCGGCGGAGCGCAGGGCGTCGATGCCCTGGGCAATCAAGGCGCGGAGGGAAGCTTTCACGGAGAACCGTCTTGGTGCGTGGGAACCGCCTATTCTAGGTTTTCCGGCCCGCTGCGTGGGATCGGCGTGGTTCAGCGAAGGTGGTCCTCACACCCATCCGCGCGCCGCCATCGACTGGGGCGGCCCGTCACCAATCACGAAGTGGTCCAGCAGCCGGACATCCACCAGTGCCAGCGCCTGTTTCAGGCGCTGGGTCACGGCGCGATCGGCGGCCGAGGGCTCTGCGCTGCCCGAGGGGTGGTTGTGGCCGACGATCAGGGCGGTTGCATTCATTGCCAGTGCGCGACGGGCCACTTCGCGCGGATGGACCTCGGCGCTGTCGACCGAGCCCTGGAACAGCTCCTCGAACGCCAGTACGCGATGGCGTGTATCGAGGAACAGGGCCGCGAACACCTCGTGTTGGCGGCCACGCAAGCGCTGCGCGAAGTAGCGCCCGGCGGCCTCCGGATCGCCGATGGCGTCGCCCCGCTCAAGGGCGGCATGCAGCAGGCGGGTGCCCAGTTCCAGTGCCGCTGCCAGGGCACAGGCACGCGCGGGTCCCAGGCCTGGCAGCGCCATCAGTTCCGCCGGTGGACGCTCCAGCAGGGCACGCAGCGGGCCATGGGCGGTGAGCAGTTCGCGCGCGGTGGCGACGGCGTCGCGTCCTCGCAGGCCCGAGCCCAGGAAGATGGCGAGCACCTCGGCATCGCTGAGGCTTGCGGGGCCACGGGCGAGCAGCTTCTCGCGGGGGCGTTCGTCGTGGGGCCAGTCGCGGATGTGCATGGCGACAGCATCGACCGCCGGACGCTTGGCGTGCATCGGGCGAAGGGGGGCGTTCGGGTAAGCTAATCGCCTGTATGGACGTAGGAACGGGCCGACGTGAGCGGATCGGACAAAATGCGTGACCTGGCAGGACAGCGCCTGCTGGTGTGCGTGGGCGGCGGGATCGCGGCTTACAAGGCGCTTGAGCTCGTGCGCCGACTGCGCGATGCCGGGGCCGAGGTGCAGGTCGCGATGACGGCGGGTGCGCAGCAGTTCGTGACGCCGCTGAGCTTCCAGGCGTTGTCCGGCCAGCCCACCCGCACCACGCTGTGGGATGGCGCGGCCGAGCAGGCGATGGGCCACATCGAGCTGGCCCGCTGGGCTGATCGCGTCGTCATCGCACCTGCCACGGCCGACCTGATGGCCCGCCTGGCGCACGGTCTGGCCGACGATCTGGTGGCCACGCTGTGCCTGGCCACCACCGCGCCGATCATGATCGCCCCGGCGATGAACCACCGCATGTGGGAGCACCCTGCCACCCGGGCCAATCTGGCCACGCTGCGCGAACGCGGCGTACAGGTGGTCGGGCCGAACGACGGCCCGCTGGCCGAGGGCGAGTCCGGTCCGGGCCGGCTGGCCGAGCCGGAGGAGATCGTGGCGGCGTTGGCCGGCGCGACCATCAACGCCACGGCGGTGCCGCAGGATCTTGCCGGACTCAACGTGGTGGTCAGCGCTGGCCCCACCTACGAAGACCTGGATCCCGTGCGCTACCTGGGCAATCGCAGCAGCGGCAAGATGGGGTTCGCCGTGGCCGCCAGCGCTGCGCGTCGTGGCGCCAGCGTCACCCTGATCGCCGGGCCCGTGCAGTTGGCCACGCCGGCAGGCGTCGCGCGCGTGGACGTGCGTTCGGCCGCCCAGATGCACCGGGCGGTGTTCGCCGCCTTGCCGGCCGACATCTACATCGGTGCCGCTGCCGTGGCCGACTACACGCCCCGCGAGCCGGCCGCCAACAAGATCAAGAAGTCCAGCGAGTCGCTGGCGCTGGACCTGGTGCGCACGCCCGACATCCTCGCCGAGGTCACCGCGCAGACGCAGGCGCTGAAGCTGGTGGTCGGCTTCGCCGCCGAGACCAACAACGTGGCCGAGTACGCGCGCAGGAAGCTGGAAGCCAAGCGGCTGGACATGATCGTGGCCAACCGGGTGGGCATCGCCGATGGCGGTTTCGAAAGCGACCAGAATGCAATGACGGCCTACTGGAAGGATGGCGAGCGCAGCTTCGCTTCCGCGCCGAAGACGCAGCTGGCCGATGAACTGATCGACCTGATCGTGGAGCGACTGAACGCATGAGTGCACCCCGCGCCGTGGAAGTGAAGCTGCTGGACCCGCGTTTCGGCGACGAATGGCCGCTGCCGGCCTACGCCACCGAGGCCAGCGCCGGCATGGACCTGCGTGCGGCGCTGGACGCACCCCTGGTGCTCGAGCCTGGCGACGCGGCGCTGGTGCCCAGCGGCATCGCGCTGCACCTGGGCGACCCGCACCTGTGCGCGGTGGTGCTGCCGCGCTCCGGCCTGGGCCACCGTCACGGCATCGTGCTGGGCAACGGCACCGGGCTGATCGATGCGGACTACCAGGGTCCGCTGCTGATCAGCGTGTGGAACCGGGGACATGAGACCTTCACCATCCAGCCTGGCGACCGCATCGCCCAGGTCATGGTGCTGCCGGTCGTGCGCGTGCACCTGCAAGTGGTGGATACTTTCGCTGACAGCGCACGGGGGACGGGTGGTTTCGGCCACACCGGCGTGCGATGACAGGGGACAACGCAATGAATACGACGAACGAGAGCCGCAAGCGGATTCCCGTGGGCGACCTGCGCGGCGCGCTGCCGAAGCTGGCGGTGCTGCTGGCATTGCTCGCCGCCCTGCTGGCCTGGAGTGGTGTCCGCCAATGGCGCGAAGCGCGCCTGCTGGAAGACGTCGGACAGGCCCGTGATCGCGCGGTCGAGGCCGTGCAGGCCAGTCATGCGGCGCAGATCCGTCAGTTCGAACAGCGTCTGGCATCCGCGCCCGTCAAGGCGGCGCTGGCCGCCAACGATACCGCCGCCGCCGTGGCTGCCCTGAAGGAGGGTTGGGCGGGCGTGGAGCAGGTCGAGATCCTGGATGGCGCATTGCAGGCGGCCTATGACGATGCTGCGGTGTTCGGTTTCAACAAGCTGGCGCTGCTGGAGGACGGCATGCAGGGCGATGGCATCGCCGCCCGCGTGGTGAAGGATGGCAAGCAGACCGTGTTCGGCATGGCGGCGCCCGCGCCGCAGGGCGTGATCTATGTCCGCCTGCCGCTGACGCAGCTGACCCAGGCCTTCGATAGCGTGGTGTTGGCCAATGGCGGCTATCTTGCGCTGCGGCAAGGGAGCTATTCCGTCAAGCAGCGCGGCAACAGCGGGCTGGAAGATGGCGCGGAGCGCATGGCGCGTGCGGTGGGCAAGACGGGCCTGCGCGTGGCGACGGCGGTGCCTGTCAGCGAACCTGGCCCGCTGGGGCTGGGCGCCCTCCCGGCGATGATCGTGGCGGCGCTACTCGCAGCCCTCGCGGTCGTGTCGGTGCTGGTCGCTCGCGGCGGGATGCGCCTGGGTGGTTTTGGCAAGAAAGGTGTAGAGGTGAGCGATACGGATGAGCCCACGCTGGGTGAAGCGCTGATGCGCGACCCTCTGCCCGCCGCCGGAAATCGCGCGGCTGACCCATCCTCCGAACAGGATGACTACCGCAAGGCGGAATCGGCGACAGCCGAGGTGGATGCGGGCATCTTCCGCGCGTACGACATCCGCGGCATCGTCGGGCAGTCCCTCAGCATCGAGGTCGCCGAACTGATCGGCCTGGCCATCGGCTCCGTGATGCGCGACGAGGACCTGACCGACATCGTGGTGGGCCGCGACGGCCGCCTCTCCGGCCCGGACCTGGTCGGCGGGCTGATCGAAGGCCTGCGCAAGGCGGGGCGCAATGTCATCGACATCGGCCTGGCGCCCACGCCGGTAGCCTATTTCGCGGCCTACCACCTGCGTACCGGCAGCAGCGTGGCGGTCACCGGCAGCCACAATCCGCCGGACTACAACGGGTTCAAGATCGTCGTCGGCGGGCAGACACTGTCCGGCGACGCCATCACCGACCTGTACGAACGCATCCGCGACAACCGCCTGTTCGTGGCCAACGCACGCGGCGACCTGCAGCAGCGCGATGTCTCGGCCGACTACATCCAGCGCATCGCCGACGACGTGCAGCTGGAGCGTCCGCTGAAAGTCGTGGTGGATGCCGGCAACGGCGTGGCCGGCGACATCGCCCCGCAGCTGCTGGAAGCCATCGGCGCGGAAGTCATCCCGCTGTACTGCGACGTGGATGGCACCTTCCCCAACCACCATCCAGACCCCAGCGAGCCGCACAACCTGGAAGACCTCATCCAGACCGTGAAGCGTTTCGACGCCGACATCGGCCTGGCGTTCGACGGTGATGGCGACCGCCTGGGCGTGGTGACCAAGGAAGGCGCCATCATCTTCCCCGACCGGCTACTGATGCTGTTCGCCGCCGATGTGCTGGAACGCAATCCGGGCGCACTGATCATCTTCGACGTGAAGTGCACCGGAAAGCTGCAAGGCTGGGTGCTGCGCCACGGCGGCACCCCGATGATGTGGAAGACCGGCCATTCGCTGATCAAGGCGAAGATGCGCGAGACCGGCGCCGAGCTGGCCGGCGAGATGAGCGGCCACTTCTTCTTCCAGGAACGCTGGTACGGCTTCGACGACGGGCTGTATTCCGCCGCGCGCCTGCTGGAGATCCTGGCCAACCGCGCGGAGACACCGTCCGAAGTGCTGGCCGAGCTGCCCGATGGCGTGTCCACGCCGGAGATCAAGGTGGCGGTGGAGGAAGGCACGCCGCACGCCATCGTCGAGCGATTCGTGGATGGCGCCGAGTTCGAAGGCGCGCGCCTGTCGACCATCGATGGCCTGCGCGCCGACTGGGACGATGGCTGGGGCCTGGTGCGTGCCTCCAACACCACGCCGATCCTGGTGCTGCGGTTCGAAGCCGACAACATCGCCGCGCTGGAACGCATCAAGACCGAGTTCCGCACCCGCCTGCAGGCGCTGGCCCCGGAACTGACGATGACATTCTGACGCTCGCCGGGCTTCGGAGCGGCATGATCACGACGCCGGGTCTGTCCCGGCGTCGTCGTTTCAAGGCATTGTTCCGGAAGGGCTTGCCGCGTCAGTTGCGCGCAGGTGCCGTGGGCGGCGTGGCCGCTTCCTCCGCAGCTTCGGCCGTGATGCCCTTCATGTTGCGGTAGCGTTGCAGGATGTCGGTGATCTCCACGTCCAGCTGCGCGCGCTGGGCCTCGAAGCTCTGCTGCAGGCGACGGGTGCGCAGCAGCTCGGCGTGGCGCTGGTGGATGGTGGCGGACATTTCTGCAGGGATCGGACGCCCGGCCAGTTCGTGGTCGCCCGCTGTCTGCAGCAGGCTGACAAGGCCCTCGCGCAGGCTGACCGCGTTGTAGCGCGCGGTGCGCACGTTGTTGTCGACGATGGCGGTGCGTTCGTTGAAGACGCGCCGCAACTCGTCCTCGCTGCGGTAGGACATCAGCATGGCGGCATCGGTACGGCGCCGCATTTCCGAGGCGGCGTCGTCGATCATCTTCTGCTGGGCCGCGACGGCGGCCTGGGCGCGTTCCTCTTCGCTCATGGCCCGGGCGACGCCACCGGTGCGCAGTCCGCTGGTCGCGCTGATCTCGTCGCGGGCCGCGTTGACCACATCGGCCGGCAGCGCATCACTGCAGACGCGCTGGCCCTTCTCTTCCCAGCAGAAGAGTTTCTTGTTGGCGGTGGGTGCCGGCGGCTTGTTCTTGCCCTGCGCGAGCACGGTGGGTGCCAGCGCCAGCAGTACGGCCGACAGGACCAAGGAAGTTCGGACGGTCATGGCAGCCCCCTGCTGCTTCAGTCCTGGGTCGCGCTGCCGTAGCGGGCCCGATAGGCCAGCAGGTCGTCGCGATGGCGGACAAGTTCGGCGCTTTCGCCGGCAAATGCAAGCAGGTCGTGCAGGCTGGCCACGGCCACCACCGGCACGCCGGTTTCCTCGGCGACGGATTGCGCCGCCGAACGGCGTGGAGCGGTTGCGCCAGGTTCGCCCAGCACTTCCTGGCGGTCCAGCGCCACCACGATGCCGGCCGGCGTGCCGCCGCCGGCGCGGATCAGGCCCAACGCCTCGCGGATGGCCGTGCCGGCGGTGATCACGTCGTCGACGATCAGCACGCGGCGGTCTTCCAGCGGCGCGCCGATCAGCAGGCCGCCCTCGCCGTGGTCCTTGGCTTCCTTGCGGTTGAACGCCACCGGCAGGTCGCGGCCGCGGCGGGCGAACTCGCATGCCACCGCGGTCGCCAGCGGAATGCCCTTGTAGGCCGGGCCGAACAGCAGGTCGAACGACAGGCCGGCTTCTTCGACCGCATCCGCGTAGCAGGCGGCCAGCCCGGCCAAGCGCGCGCCGCTGTCGAAGCGGCCGGCATTGAAGAAGTACGGGCTCTGCCGGCCCGATTTCAGGGTGAACTGGCCGAAGCGCAGGGCCTGCGCGTGCAGCGCGAGCTGGAGGAAGCGGGAACGGTGATCGGACATGGGCGAGCCGAGGGCTGAACAGGTGAGGTGACAGGATAACCGCCACGCCGCCGCTGCCGCGCGACGGATGCGCCGGTTCGGGTACGCTTGCCCGGTTTCCGACGAACGACGTATCCATGCGCATCATCAGCTTCAATGCCAACGGCCTGCGCTCGGCGGCCACCAAGGGCTTCTTCGACTGGTTCGCCACGCAGGACGCCGACGTGCTCTGCGTCCAGGAGACCAAGGCGCAGGAGCACCAGCTGGCCGGGCCGGAATTCCTGCCCGCCGGCTACAAGGCGTGGTTCCGCGACGCCAGCACCAAGAAGGGCTACAGCGGCGTGGCGATCTACGCCCGGCGCGAGCCGGACGAGATCCGCACGGCGCTGGGCTGGCCGGACTTCGACGAAGAGGGTCGCTACATCGAGGCGCGCTTCGGCGACCTGAGCGTGGTCTCGTTCTACATCCCGTCCGGCTCGTCCGGCGACGAACGCCAGGGCTTCAAGTTCAAGGTCATGGACTGGCTGGCGCCCACGCTGGACGAATGGCGCCGCAGCGGCCGCCACTACGTGCTGTGCGGCGACTGGAACATCGTGCGCAGCCGGCTGGACATCAGGAACTGGACCAGCAACCAGAAGAACTCCGGCTGCCTGCCGCCCGAGCGCGACTGGTTGAACGGGATGTGCGTGGACGACGGTGGCTGGGTCGATGCCTATCGCGCGCTGCACCCTGAAGGCCAGGACTACACCTGGTGGAGCAACCGCGGCGCCGCGCGCGCCAACAATGTGGGGTGGCGGATCGACTACCAGTTCGTCACGCCCTCGCTGCGCGACCGCCTGAAGGCGTGTTCGATCTACCGCGAGCAGCGTTTCTCCGACCATGCCCCCTTCACGGTGGACTACACCTGATGACGACGACGGCGAGCGAACGTCCCGGCAAGCCTTCGGTCTGGCGTGCGTTCGCGCAGCCGTCGGCGTGGACGATGTTCTTCTTCGGCTTTGCCTCGGGCATGCCGTTCCTGCTGGTGGCCGGCACGTTGGCGTACTGGCTGACCGAGAACGGGCTGGAGCTGAAGAACATCACCCTGATCGCGAGCGCCGGTCTGAGCTATACGTTGAAGTTCCTGTGGGCGCCGCTGGTGGATCGCTGGCGTCTTCCTTTGCTGGGCCGCCTGGGCCAGCGACGCGGCTGGCTGTTGTTCGCGCTGGCCGTGGTCATTGTGGGCCTGGTGTCGATGGCGCACCTGACGCCCGGCCGGTTGGGGCCCTTCATCTGGGTCACGCTGATGACGGCGTTCGCGGGCGCCACGCTGGACATCGCCGTGGATGCGTACCGCATTGAGATCGCGCCGCAGGAATCGCAAGGCGCGCTGCTGGCCACGTACTCGCTGGGCTATCGCATCGCGCTGATTATCACCGGTGCCCTGGCATTGATGTTGGCCGATCAGGTGTCGTGGCCGCTGGTCTACCAGGCGATGGCGGTCGTGATGCTGATACCGATGGTCGCGGTCCTGCTGTCGCGCGAGCCCGACGTGGTGCGGATCCGCATGACGACATGGAGCGAGGGCTTGCGAGAGGGCGTCGTTGAGCCCTTCGTCGACTTCTTCCGGCGCTTCGGTGCCGCGCTGGCTGTCGCCCTGTTCGCCTTCATCCTGCTGGCGAAGATTTCCGACCAGTCGCTGGGTGGCGGCATCATGGCGCCGTTCTATCTCAGCCAGGGGTTCACCAAGACCGAGATCGGTGCGGTATCGAAGATCTGGGGCGTCTGGGTGGGTCTGGTGGGCGTGTTCATCGCCGGCATCGCCGTCGCGCGCTGGGGCGTGAAATGGCCGCTGCTTGCAGGCATCGTGCTGGGGGCGATCAGCAACCTGCTGTATGTCTGGCTGATCGGCGCCGAGGGCGACGTGTGGAAGCTGACACTGGTGATCTCCGGCGAGAACCTCGCGCAGGGCTTCCAGGGCACGACGCTGGTGGCGTTCCTGTCGGCGCTGGTCAACCAGCGCTTCACCGCCACCCAGTACGCGCTGTTCTCGTCGCTGGTGATGCTGCCGGGCAAGCTGCTGGGCGCGGTGTCCGGCAGTATCGTGGAGCAGACGGGGTACGGGGTGTATTTCTGGATCACCGCCCTGGTGGCGATCCCGGCGGTCGCGCTGTTCTTCTGGCTGGCACCGCGCATCCGGTTCGGCGGGGACCACGAGCCGGCGAGTGGCATCGACCGGTCGGCGGGCGGGGCACCGGACTGATCGCGTGCGCTAAAGTCCACCAAGGGGCATGCAGGGGACGGGGCAATGACCGACATCGTGCTGAAGGACGTGGATCCGATCCTCGCCGAGCGCATCCGGCGCGTCTCGCAGGCGCGCGGATGGCCGATCCACGACACCATCTTCAACCTGCTGGAGCAGGGCCTCTTCGTCTGCGAGTCCGAAGTGCGCGGCGGCCTCGACGACCGTGAAGTCAATGCGCTCGCCGATGCGATCAGCGCGCTGAAGGACGTGCCGCCCGGCAAGGGGTTCTAGGCCGGGTACACCACGCCCAGAACGCGGCGGCCGACGGCCCCGGTGACCGCAGGCAGATTGCCTGGCCGGCCGGCCAGCGTTTCGCGCGCCAGCCAGGCAAAGCCCATCGCCTCCACGTAATCCGGATCCAGGCCATGCGCGGCGGTGGATTCCACCACCGCCTGTGGCAAATGGGCGGCCAGCCGCGCCATCAGCACCGCGTTGTGGACGCCGCCACCGCACACCAGCACGCGACGGGTGAAAGGCTGGGTGATCTGCAGCGCGTCGGCGACGGTGCGGGCGGTCAGCTCCAGCAAGGTGGCCTGCACGTCGGCCGGCGAGGTCGTGGCCTCGCCCATGCGCGCCTGCAGCCAGTCCAGATGGAACTGTTCGCGCCCGGTGCTCTTCGGTGGCGCCAGCGCAAACCATGGTTCCGCGAGCAGGCGGGCCAGCAGTCCGGCGTCAACGCGTCCGCTCGCGGCAAAGGCGCCGCCTGCGTCGTAGGCGTGCCCGGTGTGGCGTTCGCACCAGGCGTCCATCAGGGCGTTCGCCGGTCCGGTATCGAAGCCGCGCACGTCGCCTGCCGTTGGCAGCAGGGTGAAGTTGCCGATGCCGCCGAGGTTGAGTACGGCCCGGTCTTCCTGCGGCGAACCCAGCAGGGCGGCATGGAACGCCGGCATCAGCGGTGCGCCGTGTCCGCCGGCCGCCACGTCCCGCCGGCGGAAGTCGGCCACGGTGTCGATGCCGCTGCGTTCGGCGATGACATTGCCATCCCCGAGTTGCCAGGTGAACGGTGGGTCCGCATGCGGGCGATGGCGGATGGTCTGGCCGTGCGAACCGATCGCGCGCACGCGTCCGCGCGGCACGCCCGCCTCGTGCAGCAACGCCAATGCGGCGTCGGCGAATGCCAGGGCAACGCGGCCCTCCAGCGCGCCCAGCGCATCCAGTGAAACGGTGTCCGCGCCTTGTCCCAGCGCGACGAGCTGCCCTCGCAGCGCACCATCCCACGCAAAGGTGCGCCCATGCACGAGATCGCAACGCAGCGCATGGCCCTCACCGTCGAAGCGCACGAGGGCGGCATCGATTCCATCGGCGCTGGTGCCGGAGATCAGGCCGAGATAGAGCTCGGAGACAACGGCGTCGGAGGCTGGGGGCATACGGGATCGGCACGCAAAGAAAAAGGCGGGACAGTGTCCCGCCTTTTCGGCCGTCCCGCCATGCGTGGCTCCGTCAGCCCTTCTTTCCCGCGGCCGGCTTGGAGGACGCGACGGTCGAGCCCTTTGCGGCATCACCAGCCGGGCGGACATCGGCGTAGATGATGTCTTCCACGGTGCGGATACGTGCCAGCGCGTTGGCCGTATACGTGCGGAATGCCGCGAGCTGCGCACCGCCCAGCGGTTCCGGCGGCGGCATCGTCACCGACAGCGGATTGCGGTGCACGCCGTTGATGCGGAATTCGTAGTGCAGGTGCGGGCCGGTCGACAGCCCCGTGGTGCCGACATAGCCGATCACCGTGCCCTGCGCGACGCGTTGGCCCTGCTTGATCTTGCCCATCCGCGACATGTGCGCGTACAGCGTGGTGTGGCCACGGCCATGATCAAGGATCACGGTGCGTCCGTAACCGCCCTGCCAGCCGGCGAACTGCACGCGGCCATCGCCGGCGGCCATGATCGGCGTGCCGCTGGAGGCCGCGTAGTCCACGCCCTTGTGCATGCGCATCGTGCCCAGTACCGGGTGGCGACGCGCACCGAACTTGGAGCTCATGCGCGCATAGGGGATCGGCATGCGGATGAAGTTCTTCTTCAGCGGCCGGCCAGCGGCGGTGAAGTACTCCGGCTTGCCGCCGGGACGGGTGAAGCGGAAGCCCGAATGCAGCTTGCCGTCCACCGTGAACGTGGCGGCCTGCACCGGGCCGGTGCTGATCAGTTCGCCTTCGCGCCAGGTCTGTTCCACCACCACGCTGAAGCGATCATCCGCCCCCAGGTCGGAGTTGAAGTCGATGTCGTACTTGAAGATTTCGTCCGTCAGCGAGTTCACGTTGGCGGAGGTCAGGCCTGCCTTGCGCGCCGAACGGTTCAGCGAGCGACCGACCTTGCCGCTCAGTACCACGGTACGGGTGGTCGTCTCGCGGGCG
>NZ_CP113783.1:420000-422500 GCF_029542205.1 Pseudoxanthomonas sp. SE1
CGTGGCAAGCTTAACCGTATAGGGGAGGCGAAGGGAAACCGAGTCTGATAAGGGCGCATAGTCGCGGGCAGTAGACCCGAAACCGGGTGATCTAGTCATGCCCAGGGTGAAGGTGCCGTAACAGGTACTGGAGGCCCGAACCCACTCCCGTTGCAAAGGTAGGGGATGAGGTGTGATTAGGAGTGAAAAGCTAATCGAACCCGGAGATAGCTGGTTCTCCTCGAAAGCTATTTAGGTAGCGCCTCGTATGAATCTTCTTGGGGGTAGAGCACTGTTATGGCTAGCGGGACATCGCGTCTTAGCAAACCATGGCAAACTCCGAATACCAAGACAGAATGTACGGGAGACACACGGCGGGTGCTAACGTCCGTCGTGAAAAGGGAAACAACCCAGACCCACAGCTAAGGTCCCAAATTTCGTGCTAAGTGGAAAACGATGTGGAAAGGCACAGACAGCCAGGAGGTTGGCTTAGAAGCAGCCACCCTTTAAAGAAAGCGTAATAGCTCACTGGTCGAGTCGGTCTGCGCGGAAGATTTAACGGGGCTAAGCACGAAACCGAAGCTTGGGGTGCATAACTTTGTTATGCGCGGTAGAGGAGCGTTCCGTAAGCCGTTGAAGGTGACTTGAGAAGGTTGCTGGAGGTATCGGAAGTGCGAATGCTGACATGAGTAACGATAATGCGGGTGAAAAGCCCGCACGCCGAAAGCCCAAGGTTTCCTTGCGCAACGTTAATCGACGCAGGGTTAGTCGGTCCCTAAGGCGAGGGCGAAAGCCGTAGTCGATGGGAAGCAGGTTAATATTCCTGCACCTCGCGTGAGTGCGATGGAGGGACGGAGAAGGTTAGGTGTACCGGGCGTTGGTTGTCCCGGGGAAAGGCGGTAGGTTTGGATCTTTGGCAAATCCGGGATCCTTTAAGACCGAGCACCGAGACGAGTCCTTTTGGACGAAGTCACTGATACCACGCTTCCAGGAAAAGCTCCTAAGCTTCAGCTCACGCAGACCGTACCGTAAACCGACACAGGTGGGTAGGATGAGAATTCTCAGGCGCTTGAGAGAACTCGGGTGAAGGAACTAGGCAACATGGCACCGTAACTTCGGGAGAAGGTGCACCCTCTTTGGTGGCCCATGCGGGCTATAGCTGAGGGGGGTCGCAGAAACCAGGCCGCTGCGACTGTTTATCAAAAACACAGCACTCTGCAAACACGAAAGTGGACGTATAGGGTGTGACGCCTGCCCGGTGCTGGAAGGTTAATTGATGGGGTCAGCCGCAAGGCGAAGCTCTTGATCGAAGCCCCAGTAAACGGCGGCCGTAACTATAACGGTCCTAAGGTAGCGAAATTCCTTGTCGGGTAAGTTCCGACCTGCACGAATGGCGTAACGACAGCGGCGCTGTCTCCACCCGAGACTCAGTGAAATTGAAATCGCTGTGAAGATGCAGCGTTCCCGTGGCAAGACGGAAAGACCCCGTGAACCTTTACTATAGCTTTACATTGAACGTTGAGTTCGTCTGTGTAGGATAGGTGGGAGGCTATGAAACCTTGGCGCTAGCTGAGGTGGAGCCAACCTTGAAATACCACCCTGATGTGCTTGACGTTCTAACCTAGGTCCGTAATCCGGATCGGGGACCATGTATGGTGGGTAGTTTGACTGGGGCGGTCTCCTCCCAAAGAGTAACGGAGGAGCTCGAAGGTACGCTCAGCGCGGTCGGACATCGCGCACTGTGTGCAAAGGCATAAGCGTGCTTGACTGCGAGATCGACGGATCAAGCAGGTACGAAAGTAGGACTTAGTGATCCGGTGGTTCTGTATGGAAGGGCCATCGCTCAACGGATAAAAGGTACTCCGGGGATAACAGGCTGATACCGCCCAAGAGTTCATATCGACGGCGGTGTTTGGCACCTCGATGTCGGCTCATCACATCCTGGGGCTGTAGTCGGTCCCAAGGGTATGGCTGTTCGCCATTTAAAGTGGTACGCGAGCTGGGTTCAGAACGTCGTGAGACAGTTCGGTCCCTATCTGCCATGGGCGTTGGAGATTTGAGAGGGGCTGCTCCTAGTACGAGAGGACCGGAGTGGACGAACCTCTGGTGTTCCGGTTGTCACGCCAGTGGCATTGCCGGGTAGCTATGTTCGGAAGCGATAACCGCTGAAAGCATCTAAGCGGGAAGCGCGCCTCAAGATGAGATCTCCCGGGGCACAAGCCCCCTAAAGGAACCATCAAGACTAGGTGGTTGATAGGTCAGGTGTGTAAGTGGGGCAACCCATTGAGCTAACTGATACTAATGATCCGTGTGGCTTGACCATATAACCTCAAGTGGCCTTGGACTCGACGATATCGTCAGAGAAAATCCAATGCCCGCTACGTCACAAGACCCTATGAGAGATTGGCGCCTTAATCCGTCTGTTGGATGGCGACGCTCCAACCCTCTCCCTGGTGAAATTAGCGCTGTGGTCCCACCCGTTCCCATCCCGAACACGGAAGTGAAACGCAGCCGCGCCGAT